>NZ_JBWQXL010000009.1:0-231866 GCF_056620565.1 Nostoc sp. LEGE 12454 | reverse complement strand
AAAACAAACCATGATTCACAAGGTACTTATGACAGAAGCCACACAACTGAGGAGCCGGATGAGGCGAAAGTCTCACGTCCGGTTTTGAAGACGAGTTGAAGAGGTGACTCTTCAGCTTAGTTCAACACATTGAGCCACCTCAAGAAGAAATCCTCAAAGATTTAAAAATGGAATTAGGGGCAGATTTGGTAGTGCCCGTTTTCTTTGGTGTCGCAGAACAAGATTATGGTGTAAGACCTCTATTAGAAGCCTTGTTACGGGAAGCCCCCGAACCAGAAAGCACAGCAGAACGTCGTTTAAAAAACATAAAAGGTGATACAGCTTTAGCGCAGGTATTAAAAACTTACTACACTCCCCAAGGTGGCAAACTGTCTTTGGTGCGTGTTTGGCGGGGCAAATTAACTGATGGCATCGTCCTCAATGGCATTCGCACTGGTGGAATTTACCGCCTCATGGGACAACAACAGCAATCAGTTAACCAAGTTAGTGCTGGTGAAATTGTCGCATTAAGCCGTTTAGAAGGAATCAAGACAGGCGATACAATCTCCACAGAACAGCAGTCGGCAATAAAATTACCCAAAGCTGTAGAGTTAGAACCAGTCTATGCTCTGGCCATTACACCAGAAAAGCGCAACGATGAAGTTAAACTCAGCAGTGCTATTACCAAGTTATTAGAAGAAGACTGCTCACTTGCTTGGGAACAACACGGTGATACTCACGAAGTTATCTTGTGGGGACAAGGCGAGATTCATTTACAAGTCGCCCTAGACAGACTGCGCCGCAAATATAACTTGCCAATGACAACGCACTTACCACAAGTGCCTTACAAAGAAACCATCCGCAAAACAGTGGCTTCAGTTCATGGACGCTACAAACACCAAAGCGGTGGTCACGGACAGTTTGGTGATGTTTTTCTCGAAATCAAGCCCCTGCCACGCGGTACAGGTTTTAACTTTAATGAAACCATTGTCGGCGGCGTGGTTCCCAAACAGTACATTCCTGGGGTGGAAATGGGCGTGAGGGAATTTCTGACACACGGGCCTTTAGGCTTCCCAATAGTCGATTTGGCGGTAACTCTGACTAATGGTTCGTATCACAACGTTGACAGTTCCGAACAAGCCTTTAAGCAAGCTGCCCGATTAGCAATGCAAACGGGAATACCCCAAGCAGAACCTACCCTGTTAGAACCAATTCTGCGGATAGAAGTGACTACACCGAGCGAATTTACCTCCAAAGTGCTGCAACTGTTGAGTGGTAGACGGGGGCAAATTTTAGGCTATGAGGGTAGAAACGATTGGCAAGGCTGGGATAATGTCTCTGCATACTTACCACAAGCAGAGATGCAGAATTTTATTGTAGAGCTGCGATCGCTCACCTTGGGCGTTGGTTCCTTCCACTGGGAATATGACCATCTCCAAGAAGTGCCAGAAAAGCTTGCCGAACGTGTCATTCATAGCAATGGCAATGGTGGTAATGGCAACGGCAAGTAATTAATTTTGGATCTATATAAAATCAAAACCCTGCATTTAAATTTGCAGGGCTTTTTGTTTGTTAATGAATATTTAATTCGTTTTGGACGTGCTGTTGAAACGTTAATCCTTCTGTACTCCACCGGTCTTGGAATGCTCGTATATTTTCCAATTTTATTGCTTTTCCAGTAGGAGGGAATTTAATCGCACAATCAAATATTTTACTGTTATCTGGAGGATGCTCCCAATTATCCGTCATCCAAATCACCTGAACAAGGCGATAAATATTAAATTCATCTCCAGCATTTTTATCAGGATAAACTTGCTTATTCAGCATTTTAACAATGTGCGTTACTTTGCTACGTTGTCTTAAAATCATCAGTTCACCTTCTTGTGGCACCCTTGCACCTTTTTCATCTCTATTTTTTAAATTTCTCCAATGTAATGCAAATATTTTTAATTCTGGATGTATATTAGGTATGCTGGGATAAGCCCAAGGTTCACCATTTAAAGGTTTTACGTTTTTAGTCCAAATTAATCCATTTAAATCCATAACTATTTCTCAATCTTGTTTTAATAGAGAAGCTTCAGTTATAGTTTTCCCTAAAATCTTGCTAAAATAACAAAACTTCGTTTTTGCACATATCATCAATAAAAAGTTTGATAGTTAAATATTATTTTTTGCTACGATAGTTACATCTTGGCTTTTACAATCTAAACCTGAAATTTCAATGGTAAATAATGGTAACACTTCAATTGCGACAATTAAGTGTTCCGCCGGGACATAGAGTAATACTCCACGATGTTAGCTGGCAAGAATTTGAGGCAATTTTAGAAGAACTTGGCGACCATCGAGCCACTCGATTGGCTTACAGCCAGGGAACTTTGGAGATGAGAATGCCATTACCAAAGCATGAAAAAGCCAAAGTCATCATTGGGGATTTGGTGAAAATTTTGTTGGAAGAGCTAGAGATTGACTGTGAAACATTTGGCTCAACCACTTTCAAACGTGAAGATATGGCTTTTGGTGTAGAGCCTGATGACTCTTTCTACATTCAAAATCATGCTCAAATGATTGGTAAAGAGCGAATAGACTTGACGGTTGACCCGCCACCTGACCTTGCAATTGAAGTTGATGTTACTTCCAAAACTCAACTAGATGCTTACGAAGCATTGCAAGTTCCTGAACTGTGGCGATATGAAAATGGCAAGCTACAAATTAATATTCTTCAGGATGGCAAATACATTGAGTCTGAAATTAGTTCTACTTTTCCCAACTTACCCATTGTTGAAGAAATTCCCCGATTTGTCGAACAAAGCCGAACTTTAGGTAGAAGTCCAACCCTTAGAGCATTTCGTCAATGGGTAAGAAAGCAAATCAATCCAACTTAATATAACCCTTGCTTTTTTAACAACAAATGAACGTTGTAATACTTAATAGTATTTTTATCTACAACAGAAGACTCTACGATAAAAAAAAGGAGCCTAACTTAGGCTCCTTAATAAAAAACTGGTAATAGAATTGTGACTACTTAACAGTCACCTTACCGCCAGCTTCTTCGATGCGCTTCTTAGCATCTTCAGCAGCATCCTTAGCAATACCTTCTTTAACTGCCTTGGGCGCAGCTTCTACCAAATCTTTAGCTTCTTTCAGACCCAAACCAGTCAATTCCCGAACAATCTTCAGTACGGCAATCTTCTTATCAGCTGGGACTGATTCGAGAATCACTTCAAACTCAGTTTGCTCAACAGCTTCTTCAGCAGGAGCAGCAGCAGCACCAGGACCTGCAAACGCTACGCCAACAGGTGCAGCAGCACTTACACCAAAAGCTTCTTCAATTTGCTTGACTAATTCAGAAGCTTCCAGCAAAGAAAGAGTTTTTAGTTGTTCTAAAATGTTATCGGTTGTAGCAGACATTGATATAACTCCTGTAATTTTGATTATTTATTTGTCATGGGTCATTAGTCTTTAACTATAGACTTTTGACTGATGAACCACGAAGTCTATTCAGCAGCAGTTTCAGTGCTACTATCACTTTCAGCAGTGCTTTCGGTGCCGCTATCTTGTACAGCAGCAGTTTCGGTACTACCACCACTTTGCTCTTGGTCGGCCACAGCCTGCAAAGCACGAGCCAGTGAACCAGGAACTTCGTTGATACCCACAGCAATCTTGGTAGCCAAGGAATTGATAGCCCCAGCAATTTGTGCGATGAGTTGTTCCTTAGATGGCAAGTCTCCTAGTACCTTGACATCAGGTTCTTTGAGTAGGCGACCTTCCAGTACACCACCGCGAAGTTCTGTCTTCTTGGTGACTTTTTGGAATTCTTGGTACGCCTTAATTGCCGATGAAAAATCATCTTTTACCAGCAAAAAGGCGGAAGAACCATTGAGCAATTCTGACAAAGGCTGCCATTTTTCATCGTCTTTGATGGCAATGCCCATTAAGGTGTTCTTCGTCACCTTACAAACAGTGCCACTGGGACGTAACCGCCGCCGTAAGTCTGTGATTTCCGAAACTGTTAACCCCTGATAATCAATTACCAGTGCCAGAGTTGACTCACTCAAAGTTTCTTTGAGGTCAGCTACTATTTCTTGTTTATTTTCTAGTGTTCTACCCATTCCAATCTCACCTCCTTAAAACAATCGGGGAAGTGCCCTAGTTGTGTGTTTTTTCTCAACCTGAACCCAAACAACAAACCCCAGCTAAGTTAGCCGGGGTTTAGTAGTAAGACTCTTGACGCCATAGTTATCACACCTTTATGGGTGGTAATTCTGACAATTAGAGTTTTAACCTCGGCAGGATATTAAGTTATTAGCACCTGCTGTCTCCGGCTTTGCTTATTTAATTTTGTCATTTGTCCTTAGTCATTTGTCCTTTGCCTTTACAAATGACTAATGACTAAAAATTAACCTGCTTGGCTCAGTTTCAAATCTCGTAGGGCACTGATATCAACTTTAATTGATGGCCCCATAGTGGCTGACACATAAAATGTGCGCCAATAACGACCTTTAGCTCCTGAAGGACGGTTACGGTCAATCGTCTCCTGCAATGCCTTCAGGTTGACTAACAAATCTTCAGGCGAGAAGGTTGTCTTACCAAACATAACATGGACAATACCAGTTCGGTCAGCCCGGAATTCTAATTTACCAGCTTTGAATTCTGCGATCGCACCTGCTAAGTCAAATGTTACGGTTCCACCCTTGGGGGATGGCATCAAACCACGCGGACCAAGCAATTTACCCAGCTTTGCCACTTGTGGCATCACATCGGGTGTGGCAATCAGCTTGTCAAAATCCATTCTACCTTTCTGGATTTCGTCAATTAGTTCTTCTGACCCAACTAAATCAGCACCAGCGTTGCTGGCTTCGTTTACCTTTTCGCCTCTGGCTATCACCGCCACTCGGACGATTTGTCCTGTACCTTTGGGCAGTGCTACCGTTGTCCGCAACTGTTGGTCTGTATACTTAGGGTCAATTCCCAACCGGATATGCGCTTCCGCAGCTTCGGTAAATTTAGCTGTTGCTGTGTCTTTAAGAAGAGCTAAAGCCTCTAGGGGATGATAATCTTTTTCTTCTACTTTTGCTTGCAGACCCTGCAAACGACGCGATATTTTTGGCATTTGTTCTCCTGGGGTAATTCCGAAGCCTCGCCTCTCCCCCGATAATTTTTAGTTATTTGTCCTTTGTCATTTGTCCTTTGTCTTTTGTCATTTGTTGATTTTTTACTAATGACCAATGACCAATGACCAATGACTAATCTGTAACTGTTACACCCATATTTTTAGCCGTTCCTGCCACAATCTTCATTGCCGCGTCTATGTCGTTGGCATTGAGGTCGGGGAGTTTTGTTTGGGCTATTTCTTGCAATTGTGCTTTGGTAATTGACCCAACCTTCTTTTTGTTGGGTTCATTCGAGCCTTTTTCAACTTTCGCCGCCTTCCGAATCAGTACTGATGCGGGTGGCGTTTTGAGTACGAATGTAAAACTCCGGTCTTCAAAAACCGAAATTTCTACAGGTATCACCATTCCAGCTTGGTCTGCTGTTTTGGCGTTGTACTCTTTACAAAACATCATGATGTTGACACCATGTTGACCCAAGGCGGGACCAACTGGCGGTGCTGGGTTGGCTTTTCCAGCATTCAGGGCCAGTTTAATGACCGCCACTACTTTCTTCGCCATTTGTATTTAACTCTGTTTCTCTACCTGATTAAATTCCAATTCTACTGGTGTATCCCTGCCGAAAATTGAGAGCAAGGCTTTAAGTTTACTCCGTTCTGGAGAGACTTCAATCACCTCGCCTTCAAAGTCTTTAAATGGACCAGAAAGCACCATTATCTTATCACCAGTAGCCATGTCAATTTTGACAACAGCTTCTTGTTCGCTGGTTTGTTTGAATATACGTTCAACTTCTGAAGAACTCAGTGGTATGGGGTTGACATGACCGCGACCCTTGCTGCTACCACGTTTTTGTTCTGAACCGACAAAGTTAATTACATGAGAGGTGTTGCGTACCACCTGCCAAGTATCATCATCCATCATCATCCGCACCAGCACATAACCAGGGAAAACTTTTTCTTCTGTATGCTGGCGACTGCCATCTTTACGGATTTTCACCGCTGGCGTCTGCGGAATTTCTACCTGGATAATTTTGTCAGCGACATCAAAAGTTTGAATGCGTTGCTCTAAGTTAGTCTTTACACGCTTCTCACAGCCTGAAGCTACTTGTACTGCATACCAGCGTGCTTCTTTTGACGCTGCCTCTGCTGCTTCTGCTGCTTCTGCTGTTTCTTCTGACTGCAACATTGAGTTGCGTGGTTCATCTGTTGCAAAACTCATTAGAACACCTGTTTTGCTGCCCAAGCAAACAATCCATCGACCAAGTATATCAAAGATGCGGAAAGTGCCACCATTAACAACACAGCGGCGGATTCGCTCACTATCTGTTTCCGACTGGGCCAAACTACTTTTTCAAGTTCTTCTTTGGTTCCCTGTATGAAGTTGCCAAAGCTAAACCCATTTGGGGTTTCTGGCAATTCTGCTTCACTTTTTTTGGCCACGACCGTTATCCCCCGTTTCTTATACTAGATCCTGTTTAATTGTCATCTAGGTTTGCAGTTTCGACTCTATTTCACTTACTGGAAGCAAAACAACTACAAATACAATAAGTTTACCCGAAATTATTAGCGCTAACTGCTATATTAGCAGCAGCGTAATTATTTCGGGCTTTGTTTTTTTGCTCTTGAGCGCGCCCTGGAGGACTTGAACCCCCGACATCAGGTTTTGGAGACCTGCGTTCTACCAACTGAACTAAGAGCGCACAAGCTGTTTTTGATTCAGTGATTGCGCTGAACTAAATTTCAGTTTAACGCAATATGCGATTTATATCATACCTTAATTTTGTCGGGAAAACAAGTCAGCGGCAGATGCCGCTTGCAGCTTGAGATTTCTCCCATACTTTTGCAGGACGAATCACAAAGGGCGGTCAAACCGTTGCTTGATTCGGGTTGCTTTACCTACGCGATCGCGGAGATAATATAGTTTAGCACGGCGCACTTTACCGCGACGTAACACCTTAATGCTGTCAATCCGGGGAGAATGCAACAGAAATACCCGCTCAACGCCCACGCCTTGAAAAACCTTACGAACTGTAATAGTTTCGTTGATGCCGCCATTGCGCTTGGCAATCACAACTCCCTCGTAGGGTTGCACGCGGTATTTTTCGCCTTCCTTGATTTTCACTCCCACTTTTACAGTGTCGCCCACATAAATGTCGGGCAGATTCGATTTTATCTGTTCCGCTTCAATGGAGCGGATAATCTCTTGAGCGTTCATAGTCTTTCTGTCTGCTTAAAAAAAACTCACGATCATCAATGATAAATCGATAATCCTATTTCAGTCTACTTGTTAGGATTGATAATTGTACTGATACAACAGCCTGCATATCGAAGCTATATTGCAAAATGCCGTACTACAAAGGAAAAATTTATGAAATTTAGTATCGTTATCAGTACCTATAATCGCTTGAATTTACTGAAAAGAGCAATTGATTCGGCTCGTAACCAAACAATCGAGTGCGAGGTAGTTGTTGCCGACGATTGTTCTTCTGATGACACCCAAACCTATCTCAAAAGCTTAGGGGACAAGGTTGTTTATCATCGTAACGAAGTAAACCAAGGTCATGCAGCAACAGTAAATGCTGGAGTTGCCAAAGCTAGCGGCGACTGGATTAAGTTTTTAGATGATGACGACTATTTAGCGCCTAACTGCATAGAAGAGATGGCAAAGGCGATCGCACTTCGTCCCGAAGCTGTAATCTGCTCTTGTGTGGCGGCTCAGGTGGATGGCAATGAAGTTGAACTCTCTCGCACCCCCCAAGTTGGCCCCGGTTTAGCTTTTTATATCCCCCAAGCCGATATTCACTACGGGATGCTTTTAGAGCTTGTACCCTTTGGCACACCTGTACAAGTAGCTTGTCGACGTGATGCTTTCTTACAAAGTGGTGGTTGGGACTCCACACTCGATGCTAACTGTGATGACATCGATTCCTGGATTCGAATTGCTCAGTTTGGCGATGCTATTTTCTTCAACCAGTGTCTTGCTTACCGCACTATCTGGCCGGGTGCGTATAATCAGAAGTTTTCTTTGTCTCGGCGGTTGGCGACAAATATTTTAATGAAGGAAAAAATTTACGCCTTGGTAAATGAGCAACATCGCTCACAGATTCCCGCCTTTCAGGATATAAAAAATTACCTGAAACTCCATTGGATTTTAGTAGCACTGAAGCAAAAAAATCTCAAGAGTTTTCTTTCAATGATAGATCTATCTATACTTTCTCCTCGGTCTTGGAAGTTTTTGCTAACTGCTATTTCATCACGCCGCTCTCAGGGAAACAATTCTCAGGTTCGTAAACTTGTATTGATTGAGTTTTACTATGATGTCTGGCAAAATTCCCAGGATAAAAGCGCCAGTTTTCAGAACTTAAGATTAGATTCTGTGCCACTGGTGGACTTGCCTGTGAGCGCTCAGTCGAACTCTGAACGCTAGACGAGGAAGTTACTACCAACTACCAGATTTGTCGTAGTGAAATTATCCGAAGTCTCCAAGGTGTAAAAAGAATAATAACCAAGGACTTTAACTTCTGTAAAAGTACCCGATTGCAAAAATTGTAGGTTGCCATCAGACCAGGTTATGTGTATATGAGGTGGTAATTGTGGAATTTGATTAGCAGTGTGGAGTCTGTAAAGTTGCCATTTTGTCACCTCAAACTAAGGTTATGAGTTCAACTCAAACTGACTGAAGCTTTATCATTACCGGGCTTTCACACAATTATTAACAGTAATAATGAATTATTTGTTACCATTAATTTCCTTCTTTATCATCAAGCAAATTGCTGTTTCTTAAGCGGTATATAAAAGCTTTTATTCTCTGTTTTGGCTGCCATGCTGTACTAGAGTTTCGATACTAAGTATTGGGAAATATAAAATTTAAGATAACAGATTCAGTCTTCAGAATTTTGAAGTTTTACCCCGATTTATCGAGCCGTTACTGAATAAGTCTTTAAGCTAAGTAACTGGTAATAAGCGCTCTTAATCAGTAGAAAGTGGTTAATTTTACGCACTACTGACTACTTTTTAGTTGTCGCTGAAGACCTCAATAATTATGTTGATTTATACTCTGTTACTTATCTTTATTTTTTATATACATGTCAAAGATTATGCGAATCATACATATTTTGAACCACGTTCAAGAAATAGGTAACGGTATTGTGAATGTGGCTGTGGATCTGGCTTGTCTACAGGCAAAATCTGGTTATGAGGTAGCGGTTGTTTCTGCTGGTGGAGAATACGAGGCTTTACTAGAGCTTTGTGGTGTCAAACATTACCACTTGAACCAAAGCAGGAAACCGATAAATACGATTAAAGCAGCTATACGTTACCGAGCGATCGCAGCTGAATTTCAACCAGATATTGTTCACGCTCACATGATGACGGGAGTAATATTAGCACGCATTTTTAAAGGAAACAAATATGCTTTAGTTTCTACAGTCCACAATGAATTTCAGCGTGCCAGCCTGCTGATGGGTTTAGCTGACAGAGTAATTGCTGTTAGTCAGGCTGTATGTGATTCTATGATTAGGCGTGGTATTCCAGAAAACAAGTTGCGGGTGGTATGTAACGGCACTTTAGGTAGTCCCCGCACCCGACAGATACAAGATTATCTACCTTTACCATTACAGCATCCAGCGATCGCCACTGTAGCCGGTATGTATCAACGCAAGGGAATTGCTGAGTTAATTGCTGCCTTTGAACAAGTTGCTTCAGATTTTCCCCAAGCCCATCTTTATTTGGTAGGAAATGGCCCTGATAAACAGCTATTTGAAGCACAGGCACAAGCAACTTCTGTAAAAGAACGCATTCACTTTGAAGGTTTCCAACCAGAACCTCAACGCTATCTGATATCTTGTGACATATTTGTGCTGGCTTCCCACCGCGACCCTTGCCCTTTGGTACTTTCAGAAGCTAGAGAAACTGGAACTGCGATCGTCGGCACTCAGGTAGACGGGATTCCTGAAGCTTTAGACAACGGGCGAGCAGGTCTTTTGGTGCCAGCAAAAGATAGTCATGCTTTAGCTGGGGTTTTAGTGCAATTACTGAGTAATGCCGAGATGCTGCAAGAGTGGAAACAGCGGGCAAAGAAAAACCTAGACAGGCTGAATGTTGCCCGCGTTCATCAGGAAACTATGACAGTGTATCGGGAGCTAATTACAGAATGAAGGCAGAGGGGCAGAGGGGCAGAGGGGCAGAGGGGAAAGACTTACTACAACTTCTCCCTTGCTCCCCTGCTCCCCTGCTCCTCTGCTTTTTCCCCAGTCCTCTTAACAGAGCGATCGCTTTAGTTTTAAAGCTACGCCTAAAGCGCCAAAAACCAGTACGCCCAAAACGTTAGTTGATTCAGGAACAGCCGTGTAATAAGAAGCCACTCTGATCGGCCCGTCTTTATCTTCTTGCTCTGCTGGAATTGGTGGAATGATTCCAGCACCCGGCGCTAGATTAGGCAGGGTAGCGAATGGATTGTAAAACAAGCTTCCGTTTGGGATGACGCCACCACTAAAAGTGATAGTACTACCAGCAATGGTAATGTCTGTAAAAATATCCTTGAGATCGGGGTTAGCAGAGTTACCAATCTTCCCATCTCCATTAACATCTCCCCACTGCACTGGTTCATTATCAAATGGTGGAGTTGAATTCGGATTACTATAGGACAGTGTTTTTAAATCAAAGACCAAGCTTTTTATATCGTAACCAGTGGCATTTACAAAGTTATTAGCTACATCTGGAACACCATATTCTATTACTTCCCCTGGTAGAAAACCTGTAAGGGTTCTTGGTTTTTTTGCCTCGAATACTTCTTGATTTTTAGTCGTCACAATGGGTTCTACAAAAATGACGGCTCTTGCTGGTGTCGAAGACAAAAAACTAATTCCTGCTGCTCCGAGAACAGACAAGGCTATTTTTGTGGCAATTCTAGTCATATTTGTGTCCTTTGGATATTGATTTGCAGAATGCTATACCGCATGGTTTAAATCAAACAACAAAAACTCACTCTAAAACTGCTATCTATCTGCTAGATAAATAGTGGTTAATGTGTTTTTGCTCACTGAGTTGATATCTACTCATAGGTTGATTTATAAAGCAATTCTTGTAATGCTTTATCATGATAACTAGTAATTTCACGCAATCTTTATAAAAAATCCAAATTATCACTTATACATTGACAGATTAGACAATATGTGAAAGATAAATAATTAATTGGTTAATTGCTGTCTTAATAGGACGCTACATAGCAGGTTTGAGATGAAATGGTTATAAGATTTAGAGCCTATGGCAAACGACTTTCTGATTTTGAGCAAGAAATTTTAGTACGTTGTCCCCAATGCGAGCGCATTGCCAAGATATTGACTCTAAGCTCTGAGCAATCAAGCCTCAGTTCCATCAAAAGAATTACCTGTCAGCACTGTAGCTATACAAAACAACAGTCAAAAGATGGCAATCGAAAAGCCGCATTGCTACTGTGGCAGAACAATTATGGAAATAAAAGAAATTCCAGCTATGAAATATTAGACCATTTTTTTGGCTTGCCCCTGTGGCTGCAAATCTCTTGTTGCGGTCAGTTACTATGGGCTTATAATGAGGCACATTTGAACTTTCTGGAAAGCTATGTTCGATCGAGGTTGCGAGAACGCTTGCCAGATGAGTCATTAGGCTGGCACAATGGCAGTCTTGCCAGTCGCTTACCCCGATGGATCAAGCTAACGCACCATCGGGAAAAAGTTTTACAGAAAATTCAACAGTTAAAGCACAAGTTGTAATGCAAGCTTTAATCTTGTTGATGAGCAAACTTATAACCACCCCAGAGAGAAAGAGCGATCGCGATCGCCAACAAAATCGGTATGCTGTACCAAGGGAACTGAGACAAGGGTAAATGAGCAACTGCACGCAATCCAATGCTGGCGTAGGTTAGTGGCAGCAGGTAAACTAAAACTTTGAGAGCCGCTGGTAATGTAGCAGGGTCAAAGAAAGTTGCTCCTAAAAAGGACATGGGGATAATAATAAAATTATTGTAAAGTCCGACTGATTCGAGCGATCGCACACTCAACCCTACAATCACCCCCAATCCAGCAAATACCGCGCAATTTAGCACTACTAACAGTAAAAACAGTGGGTTGAGAAAATTCCAGTTTCCACTAAACAGCAGCGCTACCAAAATCACGGAACCAGAAGTCATCAAACCCCGCACGACTCCCGCCAGCATTTTACCGATGTACAGCGCTAAGGGATTTATGGGAGTTAACAACAATTCCTCAAAGGTTTTGGTAAATAGTCTGTCTCCACAAATTGAAAATGTTGTTCCAGCAAAGCTAACCGTCATCGACGACAGCGCCACCATTCCCGGTAATATAAATTCCAAATAGTTGTCATAGTTACCACTAATTCCCGAACCGGGTTTGATGGAACTACCTAAACCCAAGCCAAAAGCTAAAATATATATCAGTGGCGATATTAAGCCTGATGCAGCAACTGGTAAAATTCTCACGCGTAAATCTAGCCAATCTCCCCAGAAAATAGTCAGACTATCAGCTAGGAAGATTTGAAGTTGCGAATTTTTGAACCTCTTGCCCGAAGGTAGCGCTCTTTGAAATGTCACTTGCTTTCAATTAGTTATTAAAATTTCATTAAATCTTAATTTACATTGTTTTACACATCAATTACTAGGGGAAAAAAAATATTTCATCCGAAAAATTGAAAATTAACAACAAAAGTTAGATGGTTTAAGCATTCTGACTAGATTAATTGTGAAAACTAAATTAGCTATATTTGATAACAATTAAAAGTATTAAAATTTTGTGCCAATATCTAGATAAACTAGTATTTTTCTCATTTAACAAGAATATCGCAGAGAAAATCACAGGCAATTACAGTCAAGAATAGGCATACTGAAAGAGGGAGAAAAAACTTTAAACCACTCCCTCCCAAATCGGCGTGAAGGTGATTAAGCAACAATGACACGTAAATCTACTGGTAGATCGGCTACTACTTCTAAACCCTCTATTTTCCAATCCCCTCTATTTAACTTCACCACCATCGCAATTATGGGAGGGGTGTTGATTTTGGGAATTGGGATTGGCATTGCTTTTAGTTCTACAACCACATTGGCTCCATCAAATGTGGCTTCTCGTGAATTTATAGACACCAAAGCACCGAACCCTGAAATTTGCGTGCAGTACGGAGCCAGCGCGATGGTGATGGACGCTAGACTGTTTGTTACTCTCAACCCCTTTAATGTTTATGTTGCCCAGCCTAGTATGCGTCCTGGATGTGTGATCCGACAAAATAACTGGGCGCTTTTAGAGCAGCGTAAGCTAGTAACATCCGATCAGGTAAGAGATTGCAAAAATCGCCTGAACACCTTTGGTTTTACAGGTAACTTGGATAGTGGCCAACCTGATATTAGGTGTATATATCAGAATGAAGCTGCTCAAAACTTCTTCACCGCTCAACCGGGAGCAGTTGGAACACCTCAAGAAACGGATAGATTTTAGATTTGGGTATTGGGTATAAGAGGTAGAGGTGCGGAGGGGCAGAGGGGCAGAGGGGAAAGAACTTGGTATTTGAATTCTCCCCCGCTCCCCTGCGATCGCATCTTCAAAATCAGATCACTCGTACTCATCACGTATAATTGTCAAACCCAAAGTTTTGTAGGCACTCAGCATATTATTCGATACTGTTGGTGCTGTTACTAGGTAAGTCAGGGCATGAATAGACTCCACGAGATAAGGAGCAGCCGTATCTAATTTTTCTGCTGTCACTAATCCTACGACCTCAGCCGATCCAGCAATCATGGCTCGTTTGACGTGCGCTTCGTCTAGGTTCGGTACACTAATCCCAACTTCTGGATGCAAACTGCAAACCCCCAACATGCACAAATCTGCACGAATCATCCGTAATGTCTCAATCGTGACAGTACCCACGTTCACCAAGGCTTTTTTGTAGAGTTGTCCACCTAACATCACAACCTCTATATGGGGATGTTCTGCTAAAGCAACTGCTATTGGCGGACTATTTGTGATCACCGTTGCGTGCAAATCTAGAGGCAAATGACGGGTTACTTGGAGAGTTGTTGTACCTCCATCTAAAATCACCACCTGTCCTGTACAAACTAATTTTGCTGCTGTCCGAGCGATCGCTTCCTTTTCTTTTGGCGCTTGCTTTTGGCGATCGGCATAACTGGCGGTGGCTGGAGATTTGAGGAGCGCTCCCCCATGAACGCGTTGCAATAGTCCGGTTTCTGCCAGTTCTCGCAAGTCCCGGCGAATCGTATCCTCAGAAACCTTGAGAACAGCACTAAGTTCTGTCGAAAGTACCTTTTTATCACGACGCAGAATTTCTAAGATGAATTGTCGTCGTTCAGCAGTTAACATAATTAATTTTCCTGAAATTGCGTTTTTGGACTTGAAATTGCACGTTTGTGAGTTTATACTTATTGATATGCAAGTCTTTGTACGGTAATCCGTAACTTCAATTGAATTCAAGCACATTCATGCACAATTGAATGTATTGATTTTGGTATTTGATGAAATCACACGGTTCCACAATGGTTCCAAGTGGTTGGCTTGAGCTTGGATAATTGTTGCCCAATGAGGGTTTTAACAATTTTTGTTGTAGTGCGATCGCGCATTCGGTCTGTTCAAATTGTTTTTTATTCAATCAGTAAACCATGACTATTATTAATACCCAATTTCCAATCGATCTCGGTGCTTACAAACCTTTAGCGCTCAATCCCGCAAATTCGAGCCTCACCGGCGAACAGCGAGAGACTCTCAAAGCGAATATTCAACTCTGCCGGGATGCGATCGTGTTTTTTACAGCGACTGGCGCGGCTAGCGGAGTCGGCGGCCATACTGGTGGGCCTTATGATACAGTGCCAGAGGTAATGATTCTCGATGCCTTTTTCCGGGGAGCATCGGAGCAATTTGTACAGATTTTCTTTGATGAAGCAGGACATCGAGTTGCCACTCAATATCTGATGGCAACATTGCATGGTGACTTACCTGCGGAGCAACTTTTACGTTATCGGCAAGCACATTCCAATTTACCGGGACACCCCGAACTAAAACTAACTCCTGGTGTGAAATTTAGTTCTGGGCGCTTGGGCCATATTTGGCCTTACATCAATGGTGTGGCAATGGCGAATCCAGGCAAGGCTGTTTTCTGTCTCGGTTCTGATGGTTCGCAGCAGGAAGGCAATGATGCCGAAGCTGCTCGCTTGGCTGTTGC
Organism: Nostoc sp. LEGE 12454; assembly: GCF_056620565.1. Taxonomy (NCBI): domain Bacteria; kingdom Bacillati; phylum Cyanobacteriota; class Cyanophyceae; order Nostocales; family Nostocaceae; genus Nostoc; species Nostoc sp. LEGE 12454. The sequence goes on along the minus strand of NZ_JBWQXL010000009.1, from coordinate 216,562 downwards.
TCAACATCTCAACGTTAAGCTGCTTATTGATGACAATGATGTAACGATCGCCGGACATCCTTCTAAATATTTACCTGGTTTTAATGTCGCCAAAACCTTAGAAGGCCACGGTTTGAAGGTTCTTCAGGGAAACGGAGAAGACTTAGACGATTTATACCGTCGTATTTGCGAAGCTGTGAATACTCCCGGAGCGATCGCTATTATCAATAAACGCCCGATGTGTCCTGGTATTGAAGGTTTAGAAGGTTCCATTCATGGTCATGATGTAATTTCTGTAGATTTAGCAGTTAAGTATCTAGAATCTCGCGGACAAACTGCGGCTGTCGAATACCTTAAAAGTATTGAGAAACCCAAACAAACATATACGTTTCTGGGTTCTGGTGACAAATGGGGCGCTAACCGCAGTGTGTTTGGTGAAGCCGTGGTGGGTGTCCTCAGTCGCATGAGTGAGACGGAGCGTAAAGAAAAAGTCAAGGTCATTGATAGCGACCTAGAAGGCTCCTGCGGTTTGAAGACAATTCATGAAACATACCCAGAAATATTTATTTCCTCCGGGATTATGGAACGGAGCAACTTCTCTGCTGCGGCTGGATTCGGGATGGACGAGGGCAAGCAAGGTATTTTTGCCACCTTCAGCGCCTTCTTAGAAATGTGTATCTCAGAAATCACGATGGCACGGCTGAACTATTCCAATGTTCTGTGTCATTTTTCCCATGCGGGTATAGATGATATGGCAGATAACAGCTGCCACTTTGGTATAAATAATATGTTTGCCGACAATGGCTTGGATGATGGCTACCCAACACAGTTGTACTTCCCGGCAGATAATAATCAAATGACAGCTTGTGTAGAAGCTGTGTTTTTTGAGCCTGGACTGCGGTTTATTTTCTCCACCCGTTCCAAAGTCCCCAATATTCAGGACAGCAACGGCAATGACTTGTTTGGAAGTGGCTACAAATTTGTTCCTGGTAAAGATGAGGTTATACGAGAGGGGACGCAAGGCTACATTATCAGTTTTGGCGATGCTCTCTACCGTGCCGTTGATGCTGTAGAGCGTCTTAAACAAGAAGGGCTAGACGTTGGTTTGATTAACAAAACAACTTTAAACACCATTGATGAAGAAATAATTACCAAAGTTGGTAACGCTCCTTTTGTGCTTGTAGTAGAACCCTTCAACCGTCGCACTGGCTTAGGTAGTCGTTTCGGTTCTTGGCTGCTAGAGCGGGGGTTGACTCCCAAATATGCCCATCTCGGAACTTATAAAGAAGGTTGCGGCGGTTTGTGGGAACAGTACCCATATCAAGGTATCGATCCAGTCGGCATCATCAACAAGGTGAAGGAGTTAGTTGGGAAAAGGTAATTCATTTATTAGGGCATAGCAGGGGAGCAGGGGAGAAGTGGCAGTAAGTTTTTCCCCTCTGCCCCTCTGCCCCTCTGCCCCTCTGCCCCTCTGCCTCTTCTCCATGCCCCATGCCCAATTCCCAATTTTTATTTAGTTTTGGGTAAAGGTTGACCAAACTCGATTACCTGGGGTTCGGGATCGTTGGGGATTGTTGGAACTGGAAATTCCGATACCCCGAAAGGAGGAATGTTATTTAAATTGCCGAGTTGATTTGGAAAAGAAGGAGGGGGAAGAATCGAAGCAGGTTGTTGAGAGGGAGAGGATGGATTTGGATTTAAAGCAGGTACGGTGACAAAAGGCTGCCCTGAGTTAGTAGTAGTTGAGGGCAGTTCATTGGATGGAGGCGGAGCTGTGAGTAAGGGTGATTGTGGGTTAGTAGTTACGGGTAGGTTACTAGGCGGTTTTTGGAGTGTTTGAGGTTGTTTCTTGGCTGAAGGTGCCGACTTTGCTGGTTTTACAGCAGTAGTTTTACCAGAAATAACCGGACGTAACACCCAGCGAGTGGAATTTTTTCGGGAAACGGGTTGCAGTTGTACCTTTTTGGGATTAAAAACAGTCCCTGCTGCTAAATCTAAGACAATACGTGTATCGTTTGCGTTTAGCTGAGAAATACGAATGCTTTTGATTGCTCCAGAATAATTTTGTTGCGTGGTAACTTTGCCCAACTTAGTATTCGGTAAATCTACAACCAAACGAGAGGGTTGAGCTAGGTAGAAATAACGAGGGGTTATGCCTGCTGAGAGGGTAATTTCGAGTTGCTGTGTCTTGGGAGAAAAACGCCAATTATTTAGCTTTGCCCCTGGTGTAGCAGCAGTAGTGAAAGTTTCGAGGGCGATCGCTGCATAAAAACTTAATATACTGATGCTAAATAACTGCTTGCCCCATTGGTAAGATTGCTTAGTTTTTAGTTCCCGATTCATTCTGTTTATTTGCTCCATAAAACCCATACAATGCGCTCACATTGCTGTTTATTTCGCGCTTCCAATTCCGTAGACGCGATGAATCGCGTCTCTACCCATCCCCAATTTAATTAGCTTTTTGAGGCACAGCAGTAAATTTCAGAGTTTGTGGAATACTATTTACGGTTAATTGACCTGTCATATTACCTTTATCCACAAGTTGCATTTGAATTGTGACTGAGGTTAGAGGATCGTTTTGGGGGCGAGAAATATTACAAAGGATTGATCTGCCAACTTTCCCAGATAAATTTAATTGTTGATTTCTGAAGATGCCTGCCAGAGAGTGCTTTTCGTCAGTGTCGGCGTTAGCGTTTGCCGGTAATACAGAGGCATTTAAGTAAATACCTGACTGCTCAATGTTTAACGTCAGAGTATCCGATTTTTCACAGTTAGGCAAATTTTCCGCTAAGGTTAGACGATAGCGACCGTTAACTGGCGGAGGAGCCTTGAGTTTGTTTTCTCCGTAAACACTGACAGTTTTAAACAACAGTAGCACTGAACTTATTGCTACTCCGTAAAAAGCTAAAGATTTGAAGTTGAAATGATTCATGTTCTCAGTTCCTCAATGTTGGCTCTTGACTACTAACATCAGGAAGCATGGAAGCCAGATGAGCGGTGACTTGACTGTAACGGCGGGTAATCAGCAGAGAGGAGCAACATTGAATGGCTAGTTGATCTGTATATCTTCCCAAGGTTTGACGCTCGATACCCCAAGCGCGGCTGGTGCCAGCAATTGTTAGGTCGACATTTTTTGAGGCTTCGACTACAGCTTGGATTGGATCTGGAGCTTGAACAATTTTGATTTCAATGCGATCGCGTACACTACTCGGTAATTGCTCCATCATCGTATTTAGTTCGTAATTCAATTCTTCCTTGGCGTCATTTGCTACTATCTGTAATATCTGCAACACACAAGTCTCACGATTGATTAGCAGTCTCAAAGCTAGTATTAGTGCTAAATCATCATGGATGTTGGCTGAATAAGGTACTAATAAAGTTTCTAATTGCTCTTTACCTTTATCTACAAACACTGCTACATCCACTGGGGCAGTAGTAAGCATTTGTCCGACTCGTCCACCTAAACGATTACTACTAAAAGCTGGGCGATGCCATCCAACAAGAATTAAATCAACTTGTTTGAGTGCGGCAATCTGTGCAGTTTCCCGTGCAACATTACTAGATATGCGAATGATCGGATGCACGTGAGAGCGTATTTCTAGTGGTTCGAGGGTATCAATCAATTCTTCTAGCTGCTGGCGGCGCTGGGCAATTAATCGGTCTGCTTCAACTGGCGTACTTTCAAAGGCATAATCTTCTTGAAATTCAATCAGGCTCAGAGGGTTAACAACGGCGGGATATTGGGAGTTGATGGCGATATTTGCTGCCAACTGTACCAAGCCTTTTTGGGTACTTGGATTAGCCACTGGCACCAAAATTCGGTAGGGACGAATGTAAGTTTCGGCATCAGCAGCGCTGGTAGCTGTTTGTGCTTCTAACTCTGGTTCCACCACATCTAACCTGATCAGCTTCTTCGGATATGTCCATTCCAGTAGTGGCGAGGTCATGAAGGTAGTTACCAATGCCATAATTACCAGCATGGTAAATATTAAGGGGGAAATTACCTTTAACTCTAAACCAATGTTTAGCACTATCAGTTCGGTTAAACCGCGAGTATTCATTAACCAACCGAGTGCCGAGGCTTCCCGTTTACTAATGCCACTGACACGCGCTGCTACATAAGTACCAACATACTTGCCTGCGATCGCTACTGCTAAAACCAACGCACACAAAAGCCACAATTCGGGACGGTTGAGCAAGCCTATCTGCGTTTTTAAGCCACTGTAGGCAAAAAATATTGGTAGCAAGAAAATTAAGACAAAATCTTCCGTTTTTATTGCCAATTCTCGCACTAAATCTTCATTTTTGGGCATAGCTGCTCCCAGCAAAAATGCGCCAAAAATTAAGTGAATCCCAATTAATTCGGTGATTAGTGCCGACGCAACTACTGCCATGTAAATCCCAGCTAGCAGTAATTGGCTGAGTCTTCCCGCACGGAGGTAGTGTTTGGCAAGGCGTTGCAGGAACCAACGACCGACTGTCAACATCAAGCCGATGTAAACTATACTGGCGATAATTGTAGGTATAGCACCAGCAAAGTCACCAGTTCGCGCAACTGCGATCGCAACTGCCAAGAGACACCAAGCTGTCACATCATCTACTGCTGCACAAGTTAACGCCAAAGTTCCTAAACGCGTTCCTTGTAAATTGTTTTCAGTAATGATTCGCGCCAACACTGGAAAGGCAGTAATTGACATCGCCGCCCCCAAAAATAATGCAAAGGCGGTGAATGATACACTTGCATTGGAAACTAGGGGATAAAGTATCACCGCTAGCAATGTTCCTAGAGAAAACGGCACCAAAATGCTGACATGAGAAGTTAAAACTGCTACTTCTAATTGTCCGCTGAGGTATTTGGGATTTAGTTCTAGCCCAATCAAAAACATGAAAAATATTAGTCCCACCTGAGACAAAACATTCAGAAAAGGAAAAGTTTCTGGTGGAAACAAGCTAACTGCTAGATGGGGGGCAACTAAACCAAATAAAGATGGGCCGAGCATAATTCCGGCGACAATCTCACCAATTACTAGTGGTTGCTTAATGGAACGAAATGCTAGCCCTACTAGCCGTGAAAGTCCAATAACAATCAGCACCTCAACCAGAACGAGAACAACTATGTGCATGGTTTCCTCAAAATTAACTATCTGGTTTCCCTAAGATAATTCTTTAAAAGACTGGAAAATGTCAAGCTTGTTAGATACAACAAAGAATAATTTGTGCTTCCTTGTTATATTAATTATTGTTACGATGCAGTTGCAGCCGTTATGGGTAAGGAAGTTAGTAGTAAGGACTTGAGTCCTTAATTTTCTCAGCACTAAAGCGCTTACTAAAAACCCTCAAAACTAGCTGAGATATTGTACTAGATACTTAATTAATCTAATATTTAATTTTGCTTAAGTAGAAGATTTCTCATAGCTTGTACCGTGCAATAAAAAGGCAATCAGTGGTGATGCCATAAGAGTAGTAATGACCGCCATAATAACCATTATCGTGAATAAAGTTGGGGTAATTATACCTTGTTCCAGACCAATATTGAGGATGATTAACTCCATCAAACCACGAGCATTCATCAGAGCGCCGATTGTTGCAGATTCGCGCCAATTTTCCCCCGCCAATTTTGCAGCCAACATACAAGCAACACCTTTACCGAGAATTGCGATCGCAATAATTAATAGCGTCACTCCCCATAAAGTAGGTGTGTTTACCAATCCAATTTGAGTGTTTAATCCAGAGAAAACAAAAAAGATCGGTAACAAAAAAGAAGTAGTTAAAAATTCCGTATATTGGCGAATTTGTTGGGCGAATTCTCCGCGTGGTGTCACTGCTCCCAAGACAAAAGCACCGAATATTGCATAGATACCTGTAACATCGGTAAACCACGCACAAAACATCAAAATTATCAACATTAAAGTCAGGGTTTGTCTGTTCACACCTTCGCGTTTTGTCATGCGTGTGAACGCTTTCAGTAAAGGTTGTCCGAGAAAAATCGCAAATAGCACATAGCAAATGCCACCACCAATTGCTAATATAGCTATGCTCAGAGAATTTTTCACGCTAGCAAGCACGATTGCCAACAAACACCAAGCAACTGCATCATCTACCGATGCTGCACCTAAAGCCAAAGTACCGAAGCGAGTTTGTGTAAGACCGCGTTCGTAAAGAATACGAGCTAACATCGGAAAAGCCGTAATTGTCATCGACGCACCCAGATACAAAGCGGCTGACCAAGGCATAACTTTTGGTTGAAAGAAATCGCCATTGCGATAAAACCAAAAAGATGCGATCGCTCCTAAAATAAAAGGAGTGATAATCCCAGCCGCAGATAGCAAACTTGCACTTTTGATATGATGTTTTAAGAGTTTGGTATTGAACTCTAAACCAATCAAAAACATATAAATTACTAACCCAATCTGGCTAATAGCATATAAAATCGACATCGATGGATTGGGTATCTTGAGTCCAACAGCAGTGATGATAGGAAGCTTAGGAAATAGCCATTGCTGAAAATCTGGTGCAATCAATCCTAAAAGTGATGGCCCTAGCATTACACCTGCGATCATTTCGCAAACAACATCGGTTTGACCAAGATAGCGGCGTCCTAAAATCGTGACAATGCGACAAGTGGTTAAAATAACTGTGAGTTGCAGAAATAGCTGAATAACCAGATCAAAATTTGACATTGCACTTCCTTAATTTATGTCTCTGCATTGAAGAATCTCCCTAGACCCTAAAGTTTGTCCTGTTTTACTTATATATGACTACTACATCAGCACAAATGCCAATTTTGTAAACATAAAAAATAGCTGTTTGTAATTTTATGAGATACAACAGGCTATACGTTGCTTTGGTTTCTCAAGTCATCTTGTTCTTAAAAACGCAACTGTACGTCAATACAACATATTGCATCCAAACTAAAACCGCCATATATGATTTTTTATGATTTGTTAATTTGCGATTTATAGCCTTTTTTATCTATTTGAGGCACAATCGATTGTAGAGACGCACAAATGTACGTCCCTAAGCTACGGCTCAATTACCTGAAAATTGCTAGAATTTTTGATTAAATTAGTTTCGATAATTTGAAATTTTACAACCACTCCCCGCCCCGGAAACGCCAACGAGGGAAGATAATTCGCATCAGGCTTTGGGAACTAATAAAAACCGCTAGCCACACGATGCTATAGTGCAATAAAAAAGTTCCTGGCGAAAGTTCTTCTTTCGGTAAAGGTATTGGCAAGAAGCCAATTAGCTTAACTCCACAAAATATAAATATTAATTCCCATATACCAGCTAAGAGTTGATAGGCTGCGGGCCAATCTCTATCCCAACGGGATTTTTGGAGATAGTCATAAAGTACATCCCAACCTAAGCCAAAAATGGCGACATAAGCAAGTATCCAAAAATAAACCGAGTTAGCACCAGGGCCAATCCAACCTATTGCAAAAGGCAAAGATACGAGTATGCCGACAGTTGCCAGTAATAATAATCGAGTTTGCCAGCGACCAAATAAAGTTGGTGTCATAGGAGTGCTGAGTTAAGAGTTAGGAGTTAGGAGTTATGAATAATATAGATAAATTAGAGTTTTTATAGATAGATTTTGACTCACTTCATTAAAAAATTAGGAAGATTGTGGTGCTTTTTGCGAGGATGGCAAATACGAGAATATCGGCTACCTCCAAAGCACCAACACATCTTCTATATTAGACCTCTTGGCATTTGTACTTTTTGCACTCTCGTGGGAAAAGGGTAAAGGTTAAAGGGGAAGAGAAAATACAAAACCTTTACCCCTTCCCCCTTCCCCTTTTCCCGACTTCTGCAATAAGTCTATTAATTATTAGGATGGTTTAAGGTGATAATCAAATTTAGAATGGTAAGCTGCATTGGCAAAGTCCATTGAAGGTATGGCATCCCAATTGATTACATCTTCTAACAAAGCTTGATAACCTAGTGTATTGGGATGGAGTCCATCTTCACTCAAGCGTTTGAGGCGCCAACTTTCACCGCGTTCCATCCATTGCTCAAAAATATCCAAATAGGGAATCTGCCGTTTGCTGCAAGCAATTCGCGTTGCTTCTTTGTAGCGGTACTGGTCGGCATGATTGTAGTAAAAACAATCTAAAAATGGCATCTTGGCTTCATCCACTGGCACCATGCCCACGAATAACACAGGACAGAGTTGCTGTGCTAAATCTAGCAGAGACGCAATTTCCTTTTCAAACAATGTAAAATCTGTGTAACTTCGACCATCGGGACGCGCCAACCGCGCTGAGTCATTCACGCCTACTGATAAAATAATCAAGTCGGGGACACGATTTCGCAGTTCACCCCGGTGGCGGAACTCAACTTCTAGTCTTTGGGCTACTTGTTGCGTGCGATCGCCTCTTACCCCTAAATTATAAAGAATATGACCGGCACTATCCGGCAACATCCACCATCGCCGTAGTTGCTCAATCCAGCCTCCTTTTTCCGGGTCGCCAAATCCATAAATTAAGCTGTCCCCCAGTGCGACAATCTTCATGGGTTGAAAGTGATTTGGTGGTACAGACAGCTGCATTGAGGAAGAAGCAAGAAATGTGTGCATTTCAAAACTATATTTTATATCTTTACAAGATTCTATACATTTCTATACCATAGATAGCTATCTTTAGTGTCCAAGCATTTATGCAGTTCCAAGATTAATAAGCTAAACCACATCTAGTTTGCATATCTAAAATTTATATAACTCTTGTGGGGTGGGCAACATGAGCGCCGTAATTATGCAATTTAAATGTAGAGCAGCTTATTGCAGTTGAACCTCAGAAGGTCAACGTCGAGCCTCAGAAGGTCAAAATTGAGCCTCAGAAGGTCAAAGTCGAGCCTCGAAAGGTCAACGTCGAGCCTCAGAAGGTCAAAGTCGAGCCTCAGAAGGTCAAGGTCGAGCCTCGGAAGGTCAACGTTGAGCCTCGGAAGGTCAAAGTTGAGCTTTGGAACTCGAAATAGCTGGTAATGTCTACGAAGGGTTATGCTTACGCGCTTTGGCAATGAGTGTGAGAATCGAACCGCAGAGGCGCAGAGGGCGCAAAGGAGGAGTTTGAGAGGGTGGGTTAGCGCAGCTCATTAAAGGTATCGCTATTATATGTGTGTATTTGCTTAATTTTGGCATCAGTCGTTAGGATAAGTTGCAGGTGTAAAAATTATCTCTACTGCTAGCGAAGATGAATATTGACCCTGTAGTTAATGCACTTAAAAGTATTGCTAAACCTGCGGCTTCTCTAGTTATTAATCAAGCTCAACGCAATGAAACTGTAGTTAGAACTTTAAAACAATTCAATTTTGACCCAGTACAACCACCTAAAGATGTTGATGGTGTTTATGTTTATTCTTTAATTGAGTATGGTGTGGATAAGCCCGAAGTACTGCTGAATCTTTTTCGAGAAAGAGAAATTAAAAATGCTTTTTGGAGTGCTTATACTTCAAATAATCCTTTGGGTTTCTACAAGGAAGTAGAAAAGTTTTTGCAGGGAACGGATTCAGAATATGATATCCGATTGATGAGAATTGAACTGCGATTAGAGTTGGAGGAGTTCGGGGAAATATTTATTAAGGTTGCCAAAAAAACTAAATCGAAAGAGTTTGAGTCTTTCCCTGAATGGAATTTTGATGAGTATCCAACAGAATTTAAGTCGTTAATTAGAGAAAAAATTCGCTCGTTTTGTGGTCGTCAGTTTGTTTTTGACGCATTTAAACAATTTTGCAATAAAAATCGCAGTGGTTATTTTACAGTAGTGGGTGATGCGGGGATGGGGAAGAGTACCATTGCTGCAAAATACGTCTGGGATAATAAATCACCATGCTATTTTAATATTCGCCAAACTAGTAGCAATCGAGCAGAGCTATTTCTTGAAAGTATTCGCAAGCAATTAAGTAAGCGTTACCAGTTGCAGAATGTCGATAAGGCTAATTTAGCTGATTTACTAGAACAAGTTAGTAAGAAAATTCCTGTTAGTGAACGTCTGGTAATTGTAGTTGATGCTTTGGATGAAGTGGAGCAAGAAGCTGGGGGAAATCTTTTAGATTTACCAACGGCGCTACCGGAACGTGTCTATTTTCTGCTGACTAGACGACCGTATACTATAGATAAAAAACGCTTGTCTGCACCAGATGTCCCGATAGAGGAGCTAGATTTAAGAGCAAATGACTATGTTAATTTGAGCCGTGAAGATATCAAAAAGTATATTGGGTTATTTTTGAATGTCGATGAAGATCATAAGAAGGCACTTAGACAATGGATTCAAGACCGCAATATTTCTGATAATGATTTTGTTGAGCAGGTAGCAACTAAGAGTGAAAATAATTTTATGTACCTGCGCTATGTGTTGCCAGGTATTGCTAATGGTTACTATGATGACCTGAGTTTAAAGCAATTACCCGATGGTCTTCAGAATTATTATCAAGTCCATTGGCAGCGCATGGAAATGGAGGAAAAACCCCAGGAAGAAAAAGTATTTATTCTGTTTATTTTAGTGGAGATTGGTACACCAATTCCCTGTGAGATTATAGCGGCGATCGCCGAACGGGAAGAATATGATGTGCAATCAATTTTAGATGAATGGGTTGAGTATTTAAAGTCGCAGGTTCTAGGGGGAGAAAACTGCTACAGCATCTATCACAGTAGTTTTTTAGACTTTTTGAAAGCAAAACGGGTTTTAGATTCTAAACGGAAGCTATTTCAAGAGGTTAATCAACGCATTGCCGACTACCTTGTAAGGAAGATGGCGTGAGATGGGAAAATTTGCTGACAAGTTAGCGACACAAAGTGCCGCTTTCCAACGTGCTTACTTGGGTAGTTTAGCGCCAAACTTAGTGAAGTCGGGAAGTTTGGAGAAGTATTACCAAACCCTTACTGATTTTGATTTTCTAATAGCAAAGATTAACTATCCTGAGTTTGGAGTGCAGCAGCTAATTGAAGATTATGATTTGATTGATCGTGTAGAGACATTAAATTACCCAGAATACAACTCTGATAAAGTCAAAAGTCTGAAATTAATTCAAGGAGCATTGAGACTATCATCTCATATTTTAGTGACAGATAAGCAACAGTTAGCAAGTCAATTGTACGGACGGTTACTACATAAAAAAATTTCAGAAGAAATTCAGGTTTTATTGTCAAAAATAAAGCGGGGAGAAACTATTCCTTGGCTGTGTCCCTTAAGTATTAGCTTAACACCACCAGGGGGAAGCTTACTACGTACTTTCATTGGTCATAATTCTTGGGTAAATGCAGTTGCAGTTATCCCTAATAGCAAGCACGTAATTTCTGCTTCTTCTGACTTTACCCTTAAAGTTTGGAATCTAGAAACAGGAGAAGAACAGTACACCCTTTCTGGTCATAATGATTCGGTACTAGCAGTTGCCGTTACCCCTAATGGTAAGCAGGCGATTTCTGCTTCTTCTGACTTTACCCTTAAAGTTTGGAATCTGGAAACAGGAGAAGAACAGTATACCTTTTCTGGTCATAATGATTCGGTACGAGCAATCGCAGTTACCCCTAATGGCAAGCAGGCAATTTCCGCCTCCTCCGATAACACACTCAAAGTTTGGAGTCTGGAAACAGGAAAAGAACAGTCTACCCTTTTTGGGCATAAAAACTCGGTACTAGCAGTCATCGTTACCCCTGATAGCCAGCAAGTGATTTCCGCTTCTTCTGACTTTACCCTCAAAGTTTGGAATCTAAAAAGAAGGGAAGAACTATTTACCTTTTCTGGTCATAACGACTCGGTACTAGCAGTCGTAGTGACTCCTCATAGCCAGCAGATGATTTCCGCTTCCTCCGATAACACACTCAAAGTTTGGAACTTAAAAACTAGAGAAGAAGAATTCACCTTCTTTGGTCATAATGACTCGGTAAATACACTCGCTATTACCCCCAATGGTCAACAGGTAATTTCTGGTTCATTTGACAAAACTCTCAAAATTTGGAGCTTAAAAACTAGAGAAGAAGAATTCACCCTCTCTGGTCATAATAACTCGGTAGAAGCAGTCGCCGTTACTCCCAATGGCCAGCAGGTAATTTCTGGTTCATTTGATAAGACCCTCAAAGTCTGGAATTTAAAAACAACTCAACAACAGTTTGCCTTCTCTGGTCACTTTTCTCCAGTACTAGCAGTTGCCATTACTCCCAATGGTCAGAAGGTGATTTCTAGTTCATTTGACAAAACTCTTAAAGTCTGGAATTTGGATACAGCTGAAGAACAATTCACCCTCTTGGGTCATGATTCCCCAGTACTAGCAATCGCCATTACCCCCAATGGCCAGCAGGTGATTTCTGCCTCTGATGACAAGACTCTCAAAGTCTGGAATTTGGATACAGCTGAAGAACAATTTACTCTCTTTGGTCATTATTCCTCGGTGCTAGGAGTCGCCGTTACTCCTAACGGGCAGCAGATAATTTCTGCCTCCGATGACAACACCCTCAAAGTCTGGAATTTAGAAACAGATAAGGAACAATTCACTCTTTCTGGTCATCATTCTTCAATCACAGCAGTCGCTATTACTCCAAATGGTCAGCAGGTAATTTCTGGTTCATTTGACAAGACTCTTAAAGTCTGGAATTTAGAGACAGCTGAAGAACAGTACACTCTATCTGGTCATCATTCCTGGATTAATGTACTGGGCATGACTCCGAATGGCAAACAGGTGATTTCCGCATCCCATGACAACACCCTCAAAGTCTGGAATCTAGAGACTGGAGAGGAATTATTCACCCTCACTGGTCATTATTCTTCGGTAAATGCCGTCACCGTCACTCCCAATGGGCAACAGGTGATTTCTGCCTCCGATGACAACACCCTCAAAGTCTGGAATCTGGCAACAGGGAAGGAACAATTCACCCTCAATGGTCATAGTTCCTTTGTAAATGCCGTCGCCGTCACCCCCAATGGGCAACAGGTGATTTCTGCCTCCGATGACAACACCCTCAAAGTCTGGAATCTGGCAACAGGGGAGATCATTGCCACGTTTACAGGGGAAAGTTCCATTTCTTGCTGTGCAGTTGCACCAGACGGCATGACAATTGTGGCAGGCGAACAATCAGGTAGGGTGCATTTTTTGCGCTTTGAAGGGATGAGAGAGGAATGAGGGGAGAAGTAATTTTACCTGCCAAAGATTTCATTGACGGTAATGTTTACATTAGGAAAAGCTTTAATTGATAAAGTTTGACCGCTAGCGAACTTTTGCATAAGCTGATATCTTGCGGCTGTTGGTTGTTGATAAACTTCCACAATTTGCTCGTTAATATCTACTAACCAAACTTCAATTATGTTTGCTTCTGCATATAAAGGAATTTTCTCTTCCCGGTCATACATCACAGTGGAATCAGATACTTCAATTAATAAAAAAATATCCTGGGGTTGGGGGTGTGCAGTGGCGTAGAAATCATCACGGGGTTTAAGTAATGCGACATCTGGCTGAGGTTCTGAGTTATTGTTCAACGCGACCGGATTTTGAGCAGCAAGTATAACGCCTTTACCCAACAGCTGCACCAACAGATTAACTAGTCGATTTACACAAGCAGCATGTTTTGTCCCAATAGGCGACATATCAATAATCTCTCCCCGAATCAATTCCACTCGGTCATCTTCTATGAGAATCCCCGACTCAACCATTTTGTGATATTGCTCAACTGTGAATTTTCGTCTTACTAACTGCACAGTTATAATTACCTCCACTGTTGCCTTATCTTTTAATTATTCTCCAAAATTATGAACTCACCACCCAAACCACCCACTGCAATCAATTCCAGAGGACATCCAAGGGAGTTTGAGCAAATCATTCAAGAAAAAAGCCTAAACTTTGTCGGTCGTGAATTTGTCTTCACGGCTATTAACAACTTTCTCGACCGCCATCGCCACGGTTACTTCACTATCATTGGCGCACCCGGTAGCGGTAAAAGTGCCATTCTCGCCAAATATGTGACAAACAATCCTCAAGTTATTTATTACAATGCCGAACTTGAGGGTAAAAATCGTGCTGACGAATTCCTCATAAATATTTGCACGCAACTCATTAATCAATACTCGCTTAATTACACTTTTCTCCCTGATAACGTCACAGAGGGAAGTTGGTTTTTCTCTAGTCTTCTCCAGCAAATCAGCGATGAGTTAGAACCTCATCAAAAACTGATAATTGCCATTGATGGGTTGAATTGCATTGACCGCAATAGCCAACCACCTAGTACAAATCTGTTTTATCTCCCCCGCTATCTCCCGGATAAGGTCTATTTCCTCCTCACTCGTAGACCTTTCTTGCGGGAGAAGTCGGGTTTATTAATTGAAACGCCGTCGCAAAGTCTTGATTTGGCAGATTATCCAGAAGAAAATCGGCGGGATATTCAAGCATATATTCAAAATTACCTAACCCCCCTAACCCCCCTTCCCTACGAGGGAAGGGGGGGACAAGATTACTCCCCTCCCCTTGTAGGGGAGGGGTTGGGGGAGAGGTCAAATCTTAAATCTTGGTTGAGTAATCACCAGATTAATGAGGAAGATTTCTGCGATCGCCTCACCACTTTGAGCGAAAATAATTTTATGTATCTCAGTCAGGTAATAAGTGCGATACCTTCGGTAAGCTTCTCTACGAGACGCTCCGCGAACGCTAACGCAGAAAATTTCTACCAGGAACCTTTCCACTACAATCAACTCCCGCCTGGTTTAGAAGTATATTATCAGCAGCATTTACACAAAATGTTTCCACCCGAACAAGACACGGAACATAGCACAGATGTGTTAAATGTCTTAACACAGCAGCAAAAAGCAATATCAGTAGAAGCGTTGGCGCAGACTGCACTTCAACAAAGCTCAGTGACCACCGCAGCGATCGCACAAATCATTGATACTGATGAGTATGAAGTTGAAGAAGTGTTAGAAAATTGGCTAGAGTTCTTACAGCAACAAAAAATCGCCTCAGAAACCCATTACAGTCTCTATCATTCCAGCTTTCGAGACTGGCTAGGTAAACAGCAAATAAAACCTTCTGAAAAATATCCACGGACATGATATACAGCAGAATTCAGGAGTCAGAATTCAGGAGTCAGAATGAGCTACGCTGCGCTAACAGAAGTAAAACAAGCTTTGTACGTTCAAACTAGCTTGTGTACTTCATCAACTAGAAATCTGCTGTAAGTCTTCATCTACAGACGGCTAACTAGTGCAGGTACATCAATCGCTAAAAATAAACAGTCACTTACCGATTGGTTTGTCAAAAAAGTTGACACAAGTAGTTATTTTGTAATACAGTGTACTACAATAGTAATGAGTTAAATTAAAAAGACTTCTTCGCCAGTACAGTGGAAATAAAATTACCATTTACACGCAATTAGTTGATATTACGAGAAAAAATTTTCAAAACTTTCTACTTAACACAAAATAACTTAATTAACGCTGCATAACCGATAAATATGGATTTTGACTATTTTAGAAGCAATGAAGGCACTCCTACAAATAATACTCGGCAAAGCTTACTTGCTTGCGGTTGGCGACCGTTTAATCGAGAATTAGACTGGGGGTTTTTGTGGCAACTGTTGTACAGTGACTCCCGCGAATTAAGTCAAAAAAGTTTGAATTTGGCGAGTAATATTGCCGATCTTTTAGGACGAAATAATTATGCTTGGTGGGCTAATTTATTAAGTGTTGTATCTGATAATACCCGTTACGAAGTTGAAAAGTTTTGGAATTACATCACGCCAGATCCTCAATCACCAGATCATCGCTACAAAGATGTTTTGAGTACGGAAACACCTATTGTGCAATTTGTCAGTCGTAGTAGCATTCCGATTGATTATGTACTGAATCGACTGCAAGAAATTACTGTACTGCGAGTTTTAGGTGTATTGGGTAATCCTGATATTATTACTCAGTATTACTCAGAAAGAGATTTTTACTTTCCTATAGAGAAATTTGTGAGCTGGGAACGCTTAGACGTTATTAATACTGTTTACGCTTACTGGTCTAAATATGACATTTGGTTGCAAATCGATCCCTACGATCGCGGCCGACGACAATATACTTTAATGGCGAAAAATCTCGCGCCACTAATTAACAAAGCAACTTACGACTTAGCAGTGATGCTGAGTGGATATCAAAGTCGTGTAGGCAAAGTTCATAGTCAATTTAACATTCGGACATTTCCCGCAGATATCCAAAACTTTACTGATTCTGTACAGCAAGCGATTTTAAATCAAAACCAGTTAGCTGTTGTTGTACATGGGCAACCAGGTACTGGTAAAACAGTCTGGACACAAGCAGTAGCAAAAGAAATTCTTGTACCTTTAGGGTATGTAATTTTTATTTTAGATCATGATGCGATCGCTAATTTTGTCCCACCTACTTACATAGAGCGCATTTGTATCGTTATTAACGAAGCTGATAATCTAGCGCAAAATCGAGCTTCGGAGGTAGCGCAATATAATAACAAAACCGAACACATTCTGAGTTTGCTAGATGGCACTTTGTATCAGAGTGTAATTGATGACTCTGGTATTCAGATGCAGCAACGGTTAGTTATCTTGATGACTTGTAATACTACTGAAAGATTAGATCCAGCCATGTTACGTAAAGGTAGGGTGGATTTAATATATGAGTTTACACAACTATTTGTATAAAATCTACTTTCACCACAGTTTCACCTGTTTTTGCGATACAAGCTGATGCTCTTTGCGCCAAGCTTGGGGAGGTAAACCGTGATGTTGGCGAAACTGGCGGGAGAAATGAGACACATCCTGATAGCCTAATGCTTTCGCTATCTTCTCGACTGTGTGATTATTATTTTGGAGTAAAAAACAAGCTTCCGCCATCCGGCGTTTGACAATCCAGCAGTTTACAGTCTCTCCACTTGTCTCCTTTACGCGGTTAGTTAAGTAAGCTGATGAGTAACCAACAGCAACAGCCACATCACATAAAGTAATTCCTTCATGATAATGGGCTTCGATAAAGTCGAAAACTTCTTTTAATTGCGGAATGTTGGGAAAGATTGACTTAGGAGGAATGTTGACTTCTTGATCAAAGGCGACGGCAACACCGGAAGCGATCGCTGTAGTATTATCTGTAAATACTGATTTTGCAGCTTTCTCGAATCGAATATTGCACCAGTATTGGAGAGTAGCTTGCTTTTCTAAGCGAGTAGCGATCGCTCTGAGCAATTCGTCTAGTGTCGAGGGTTTGCTAAGATAGTCATCTGCTCCCAATTCCATAGCTTTGCGAACATCTGCTCTGGTACTACTGCCAGTCAGAAAAATGAAAGGAATAATTGCTGTCAGAGGATCTTGGCGTAGCGTAGTTAAAACGTTATAACCATCCATATCGGGCATCGTGATATCGCAAATCACCAAGTCGGGTATACGCTTTTGTGCTTGATGGACGCCAGCAAGACCGTTGTCAGCACCTATTGTATCAAAACCTTTAGCCTCAAGACCCTTTAAATAAAGATTGCGAGTAACGTTATCATCTTCAATAACGAGAATTTTCTTTGACGATTCGGACATCATTTTTTATTACAATAAACTTTTGCAGAAGCTAATTACTAGACTCTTTTGTGACGTATCTAAATAGACTCGTTCCGAGAGTTATGATTGTTAAGTTTTTAATTAACAACTATCTTCATTTCAACACTCATAACTCGGAACAGGTCAACTCTGATTTGATTAATGGCAGCATTACAGTAAACGTAGTGCCGACATCAACTTCACTTTCTACAGAAACTTGACCATGATGTAAATCTACAAGGGTTTTAAGAATCGATAGCCCTAGTCCAGTTCCAGGTATATGATCGATATTACTACCACGGTAAAATGGTTCAAATATTCGTTGTTGATCTACTACTGAAATACCGATCCCCTTATCTTTGACTTGGAAAACTAATTTTTCATTTTGGCAAGATAGTTCTAAGTTAATTGTCAGATTCGAGGGAGAATACTTAATCGCGTTATCAAGCAAATTCTTCAAAATCGGCTCTAACAGTTTTTTATCTATATAGGCTGTTAAAGAGTTATCTTGACTGACAAAGTTAATTGTTTTTTGGCTAACAATCATCTGCATTTGTGCAACTAAATCCTCACAAAACTGAACTAATTCAAGCGGTTTTGGCTCGAAGTTTAATTTTGCTGATTCTGCTTTAGAAAAGAATAAAATATCATCCAACATCAAGCTCAGTTGTTCGGTGGCTTTTTGAATATGATCGAGTAATGGTTGGATTTTTTTCTGTGTACGTTTGTCTACTTCTTCTTTAAGTAAGCTATTAGAAAATGAGACAATATTCAGTGGAGTTCGGAATTGATGGCAAACCATAGAAAGAAAACGCGCTCTAAGTTCGCTAAGTTGTTTGGCTTGTTCTAAAGCTTGGTTAAGCCCTAATTCTGCATATTTGTAATCAGTAATATCGATACCTGCAATCAGTTCGACTGGCTTTCCTCCAAAATCCAGCCCTCCATCAAGCTTGGCAACTGCACAAGCTAGCCAGCGCTCCGTGCCGTTTTTTGTTAAAATATTCATCTCCTGGTATTCAAAATCAGTGGCTTCATCCTGCTTACGTATTTCCCTGCGTTTTTTGCTCTTAATCAGTCGGCGAAGATCGAAACCCGTTAGCAGTTCCTCTTTTGTATAGCCAGTGAGTTGCTCTACTGCCGGATTTACATAGCAAAGCCGCGTACCTTGAATCAGAAAAGTGCTGGCATCTGTCGTTTCTGCTAAAGTCCGAAATCTAGTTGCGTTCAGTCGTAATGCTTCTTCAGTCTGTTTCGATTCAGTAATGTCCCAAATACTCCACACTCTCCCAATAATTTTACCCTTAAGCAATTGAGGTTTAGAATAGTGCGCAAAAACTCTTCCATCTTTTAACTCTAGAATGTCGTAGCTCTCGAAATCAGATTGGCTAGACACTTCCCAAATCAGCCGACTAAAGGCTTGTGGATCTTTAAGTTGGTTCTCAAAAAATGCTTTGCATCGAGGACATTTCTTAGATAGTATTAGGGATTCTGGGATTTGCCACATATCCACAAATTTCTGATTCAAACTCAGAATATCTCCCTCAAAGTTAACTGCAACAATACCAATGGCAGTAGACTCAAGAGTAGAACGAAGTAAAGAAAGAGATGTTTCTAGTTCTACTTCTTTTGCCTTGACTTGAGAAAATTCTTGTTGCAAATTGTCTTTGGCATCTTTTAATTCATTAGTCCACTTTTGCACGCTCAATTCTACTATTTGATCAGTTTTCTCACGAGCAAAGGCACAGCCAAATTCCATATCTTGGTGTTTTACATAGTTCATGGATATTTCTACCAGAAATATCCGACCTTTTTTTGTTCGATAGCGAGATTTAAAGGTAAGGGAACCCTGCGAGCTAATATCTGACCAATTGTGCAGAGCAAAATCTACATCTATATCATGCAGCCTCATAGACAGTAATTCCTCACGGGAATACTCAGTCATCAGACAAGTGGCATCGTTGACGTAAAGAAACTGCGCGTTTGCTCCTAAACAGAAGGCAGCATCTACAGCGTGATTTATTAGAAAGTGAGCAAACTTCATCTCTATTTCTGGTTGTAGTGCCCATTGATTGTTCGATCTAGCTAGTGTATATTCGCCAGAATTCATATTCATACTTCCTCCTGGTAATCAATCAGCACCATTCCCATTAATGAGTTAATAGTCATAACTTACTAAAATTTTTGGTGTACTGTTCGGCTGTTAAAAAATAAAATTAGTTAGGATATTATAAAATATTACTAATTAACTTAATAAAAATTATCATACCAAAAAAATGTAAATTATTAAACTAAATATTCCTAAAATAACTAAATTTTTTTTAAAAATTTTATTGGCTTAAACAGCTTTTTATAGCAATACAATATTTAGGCAAATCAAATCTAGATTAGCCAATCAACCTTATAGATTAAGAATTTTGAACTCTTATCTAATAAGTAGAAAAGATATTTTAAATTTAAACTCGCTCTGCACCAAAACTAATTCATAGATATCTCCACAAATTAAATATGCGTTACCAATAACTCTTGTAGAGACGTAGTACTGCTACGTCTCTACAAGAGTTCACCAACCTAAAATTCCTGGGTTTCCACGGAGAAAGGTTAAAGGATAAAAATTTTTATACTTTAATATTTTCTTTACCAAGGACTTTGGCGGACTACTCGTGTAGATTCGTTTGATTTTCAACATAAATGAATTTGCAGTGCTGAACCTGGCTTAAATGAATAAACTTCAACTTATCAATTCATTTTCTTAATTTATCTTAACTTACTCTTTCAGGGATTTAACTATACAAGAATATGCTTGGTCATCCGTCGTAAGAAGTACATTCGTATTAACGCTATACGTAGGAATTACACACTGCATTGTATATTTTTTGTCAAACATAAAGTTTGTACCCGTGTATTAGGTATATACTGCTGATTTATCTATTATCAAAAACACTTTTTTAAAAATATTCATGTCCTGAATGCTTTGTCATCTGTCAAATGAAATATAAAAAATTAAAAAATAATGTCTTTATCGTTACAAATAATTGACTCAAGGAGTTTTTGGTGGCAATATAAAGACCGCTAAATCGCCTCATGCTTAAATTTGGATAATTAAGTTGTGTAAGTTATAAAGCAAAAGAATTGACAACTAAATCAAAAGATTTCCTATTGCAAATTTGGTAATGTGCCGCTTCTGCGATCGCAAAATATCAATCTTTCAGGTGACTGAGTTGCAAATGTCACAATCACGAAAAAAGCAAAAGAATTGACACATACATCAAAAGATTTTTCATTGCAAATTAGTTTTTTATTGTAGCGGACAAGAAACTCACCAAGCGTTTATTAATCAGATCGGTGCTATTAAAGCTAGCTATATTAAGTTCTGTAAAGATTATGAGACACGCTTAACTTCGGGTTAGTTACCAGTTTCTACACTTTTACACAACTTACTTTTTTCCCGCCGATCTACTTAAGTACTATAGTCATCATCATAGAAGCGAAAAATTTGACACCCCCATCAAAAGATTTTTGATTGCACCATAGTCTTCATCTCCTTTATTCTGACCGTATGAAGCACAGCCTCAACTGTTGTATGCTTTTGGTCAAAATTTTTTGGTACTGCGCTCACAAGCATCAATCAGCAGCAATCAACCATTTCTACTATCGTCCAAGCTAGGTCATAGCTGTAGTAAACAACAGAGTCGTTTGTATTAAATATTTCTAGCGCTGTGATTGTAAACTAAAAAGCCTTTGTGTAACTTTCTAAAATTACGTGAAACCAATGAGTCAAAACTATACTGGTTCAAATCCTCTCATCACCACTGAGCCATACAAAGAACTTCCAGCAAACAGATATGTAGAATCTGTGTCTGACTCCCGCCAGCTTGATGAATCGGAGAATAATGGGGGAATTCAGCCTTTTTTAAACGATGAAATAGCTCCAACACTCTCAGTTGCCGATGCGATCGCTCAAATGTTGGAAAATTTGGGAGTAAACTACGCTTTTGGTGTCGCTGGTGGTGCAATGGCCAGCCTTTGGGGTGCGCTATCCAATAGCAGCATAGAGGTGTTGAACTTCCGCCATGAAGCCGGAGCAGCCTTTGCAGCGACCGAAGCTTACTTTGCCAATAATCGCCCGACTGTAGTTTTTACCACAGCAGGGCCGGGGATCACCAACGCCCTCACCGGGTTATTTGCGGCTCGTGGTGAAGGTGCAAAGGTGATTTTGTTGTCGGCTTGCACCTCCGCACCGCAGCGTGGACGTTGGGCTATTCAAGAAACCAGCACTTATACATTGCCAAGTGGAGGGATTTTTACCCCAGGAGCGTTATTCAACTATGCAATCACGATTGAATCTGCGGCTCAATTACCGCAGATTTTTCGTAAATTGGCTTTAGCTATGGCGCAACCAGGCGGATTTGTGGCCCATTTGAGCATTCCAACTGCTGTGCAAACAAGTTTAGTTGAGAATATAGCTTTACCCCAGCTAGATATTACTCCGTTTCCGATGACTGCTTCCAAAGAAGCGATCGCTAAATCTGTAGAGTTATTATCATCTGGCCCCTTTGCTATCTGGGTTGGTTTCGGTGCGCGTGATGCAGCAGAGGAAATCCTTGAACTCGCTGAAAAAACCGGAGCAGCCGTTATGTGTTCGCCTCGTGGTAAAGGTATTTTCCCTGAAGATCATCCCCAGTTTGTGGGTGTCACAGGTTTAGGGGGTCATGCTTCCGTTTTAACTTATATGGAACAGCAACCTCCACTACGCACCCTCGTATTAGGAACCCGTCTTGGCGAACCGACTTCTTTCTGGAGTTCGGCGCTAGTTCCAAAAGGAGGTTTTGTCCATGTTGATATTGACCCAGAAGTGCCAGGTGTAGCCTATCCCCACGTTGAAACTTTTGGAGTTCGCTCTGATATCAAAGCTTTTGTGAAAGAGTTGTTGCAGCAATTGCCGGATGCTCCTGATTCCACAACGTCGCTACCTCGTCCAGAACACAAAGCAATTGAACCTGCTACAGAGGTAGATTATCCAGTGCGGCCAGAAGTATTGATGGCAGCAATTCAAAAAATAATTGTTGAAGAAACCGATGCCGTAGTCATGGCGGAGTGTGGTAACTCGTTTACTTGGTCAACGCATCTACTCAAATTTGCCGAAGCCAATCGTTACCGAGTCAGTACCGGAGTTGGCGCAATGGGTCACGCCGTTACCGGAGTATTGGGTGCAGCGCTGGCCAGCAAAAGCAAGGCTGTAGGGATTGTCGGCGATGGAGCAATGCTGATGAATAACGAAATCAGCACAGCCGTGAAATACAAAATTCCGGCGATTTGGATTGTACTCAACGATGCGCGTTACAACATGTGCCATCAAGGGATGAAAACCTTGGGATTAAAAGGCGCGGATGCAACACTTCCACCAACAAATTTTGCCATGATTGCTCGTGGGATGGGAGCAGAAGCGATCGTCGTCGTCAGAGAGTCGGATATTGAAGCCGCATTAGAACAAGCGATCGCATCAAATGTTCCTTTTCTCATTGATGTAGTGATTGATGCCGATCGCCCAGCACCTTCTGGCGGACGCAATAAGAGTTTGGCAGCACAAGGAGTTAAATCAAGTGCCGCGAAAAATCCAGCCAAGCAGGTATCATTTCCAATGGTTTGATTTTAAAAGTTTGCAATTTCATTCAATTGTTATAGACACTAAAACACTGCAATAAAGCGGAATTTACAATGCAGTTTGGATTAGTTAATTCAGTAAAAGAGAAAGGATGAGTTTAGAAGTGATAAAAGCTTTATTTTAGTCAAAAACTCCACTCAAAAAGCTGGAATCTAAAACTTCTTTTTTTAAACTCTAAGTTTTTTCTTTACTCCATCTAATCTTAATGTTCGAGAGTAGTTTTGTGTCTATATATTTACACTTTGTAATGTTCATTACTTTCTCTAAACAATTCCAACCGATATCAAGAGGACAAGATGCTGCTATTTGAAACTGTTAGAGAAATGGGTCATGAACAAGTTCTATTTTGTCATGGTAAAAATCCTGAAATTAAGGCAATTATTGCTATCCATGATACGAGCTTGGGCCCAGCAATGGGAGCGACAAGGCTATTACCTTATGTCAACGAAGAAGCTGCTTTAAAAGATGCGCTTCGTCTCAGTCGTGGGATGACATATAAAGCTGCCTGTGCCAACATTCCGGCTGGTGGCGGTAAAGCAGTAATTATTGCTAATCCTGAAAATAAAACAGACGAGCTGCTGAGAGCTTACGGACGTTTTGTTGATAGTTTAAATGGACGTTTTATTACCGGGCAAGATGTCAATATTACTCCTAACGATGTGCGGACAATTAGTCAAGAAACTAAATATGTCGTTGGCGTATCAGAAAAGTCCGGTGGCCCTGCTCCGATAACATCACTAGGAGTTTTTCTCGGAATGAAAGCCGCTGTAGAATCACGTTGGCAGAGTAAAAGACTTGATGGCATGAAAGTTGCAGTTCAAGGATTAGGGAATGTAGGTAAGAATCTCTGTCGGCATTTACACGAACATGATGTCCAGCTTTTTGTTAGTGATGTAGATCCAGTAAAAGCGGAAGAGGTAAAACGGCTTTTTGGTGCAACTGTTGTAGAACCAAGCGAAATTTACTCACTTGATGTAGATATATTTTCTCCTTGCGCTTTAGGAGGAATTCTTAATAGCCATACAATTCCTTTTTTGCAAGCAAAAATTATTGCTGGTGCAGCTAATAATCAATTAGATAATGAGCATTTGCATAGTCAAATGCTTGCCAAAAAGGGGATTCTTTACAGCCCTGATTATGTAATTAATGCCGGAGGGCTAATCAATGTTTACAACGAAATGATTGGTTATGACGAAGAAAAAGCTTTCAAGCAAGTGCATAACATTTATGACACCCTATTAGCAATTTTTGATATTGCTAAAGCGCAGGAAGTTACTACTAACGATGCTGCCAGACGATTAGCAGAAGACCGAATCAACAATAGTAAGCGAACCAAAACTAAAGCGATCGCAGCTTAACTATTATTATCTTCAGGAGTGAGAAGTGGAAAAAAATACCTTTGCTACATCAGCTTATATTGCGACTTCACCAGAAAGCGCCTTTGACTATCTTTGTAGTTTAAAGAATTTAGATGAATGGACGCTTTACAGCCGGATGAAAGAGCAAATTGACGAAGATACCTGGCTGGGAACTGCGTCTGGTTATCACAAAAATCTTTACTATCACGTTAAAAAATTAGAAAATCCACTTTTCTACGGCATTGAGTGGCACTGTGGATTAGAGTATCAGAAATATTTTCAGGTTTACCCTGTCTTGCTATTTCCCACCGACTACATAGAGCCGGGAACAGATGAAAAAGGTGTGTATTTTCACTGGTTGAGCTTTGTCGATCCCAAACGGCAAACTCAGATGATTATGCAGGGAATTCACACCGTACACACTTCTGAATGTCGTTCTCTAAAAGGTAATTTGGAACGCAAAGCTGGTCTGACCTCAGCAGCCAAAGGAAGCCACTTTATTGATACAGACACCATTTATGTTGATGCCCCAGTTGAAATTGGTATTGAATACCTAAAAGACCTAAAAAATGTAGATGAGTGGGCACATTTACTGCGACCAAATGGCGATATTACTTCTGAATCAGGTGAATTCAAAGATGAATATGACCAAAAAGTAAAAGTTTCTGTGCGAGTTCATTCGTTGAGTAAATATTACTTACTTGAACAGGAACACTATTATCCAGATTACGAATATTATCAGCGTTCTGTAGCGTTATTGATTCCAACCGCTTACGCTTTCGCCGATCCAGAAGCCTCTGGTTTCATCCTACATCGAATCACATTCTGGAAAACAGATGGAACTGTAACCCACGGCAAACTTCAAATTGAAGACTATGGCGCTGAGAGCATGAACATTAAACGTTTGCTCGAAGCCAAAGCTGGCAACCTCAAATCATTTGACCGAGGAATGAGCTATCTGCCAAAAAATCAAGAATCACTAGTTACTAACTAAAACCTCAGCGTTCCTCTGCGTTTGCCTTAGCGTCCCTACCCTACGGGAAGGCGAAGCGCCTATGCGTTTCCCTCAATTCCACAAGATTACCTGTATTGCAACACATGAAACTCAAGCCACTTACTATTACTATCCTCACCTTTTGTGTTGCCGCTTTTTCGGGAATGAAAGCTGCCTCAGCTGCATCATTTTCAGTAATCGCCGACGGGCTATATAATGCCGGAGGACTAAGCTTTAGCCCTGATGGTAATCTCTATGTTACAGAGGCGGGAATCGGGGGAAGTGGCGCTTGCGTCCCACCAGCAAGCGGTCAAGGTGACTCTTTATGCTATGGCACAAGTGGGGCAGTTACCAAAATCGAGAATGGTAAAACCGAACGCATACTTACAGGACTTTCTTCCATAGCCTTACCAGATGGTAGTGGAGCCGGTGGCCCTCGTGACATCCAATTTGATGCTACAGGTAAACCTTATGTTCTGATTGGGTATGGGGCGAATCCAACCTTTCGCGATCGCAATTTAGGTAACACTGACCTCGGTAAAATCATTGCTCCCGACTTTAAAACCAATTCCTGGACGAGTGTTGCTGATTTAGCTAACTATGAACTCGCCAATAATCCCGATGGTGGTGATGTCGGTAGCAATCCCTTGGGTTTTGTAATAGATGGCAATAAATTGGTTGCAGCTGATGCGGGTGCAAACGACTTACTCAGCGTCAATACTGACGTTAGTAATTTGCAAGCTATTACTACCTTTCCCGAAGACATATTAACTAATCCCGTCTTTCCACCTTCTGATACCCCATCCAATGAACCGGCACAGGTGCCATCTCAAGGGGAAGTGGTGCGATCGCAGTTTGCAACTCAACCAGTACCTTCAGGTGTGGCAAAAGGGCCTGATGGTGCTTATTACATCAGCCAATTTACTGGTTTCCCTTTCCCAGAAGGCGGGGCAAAAATCTATCGAGTCGGTGCTGATGGGAAATCATCAGTCTTCGCTGATGGTTTTACCCAACTCACAGACTTGCAATTCGACCCTGCGGGCAATTTATATGCTTTGCAATACGCCAATCAGTCAGCCTGGAAGGGTGATTTTGATGGTTCTGTCATCAAAATAGCTCCCGATGGCACACGCACAACTCTTCTGAGTGGCAATGGATTAGAGTCGCCTAGCGCCCTGACTATTGGTGCTGATGGTGCAGTATACGTCACCAACCGAGGCGATCGCCCAGGACTTGGACAAGTTCTCAGAATTGAAAATAGCAAGTCTATTCCTGAACCTGATTCTGCTTTAGGTGTATTAGCGATCGCTGCCTTGGGCGTTGGTTGGTTGCACAAAAAGAGAGAGCTACCAAACCTCCCATAAATAGAGTCGTGGCGCTCAAATAAAGAGTTTCAAACCAATATCACTGCCACTCAATAAAGGCATTATTTGCCCAGCGTTTTTTAAAGACTAGGATTCGTTGTCTTTAAAACCATAAAAGTTTCCACAAACAAATTATTTAACTCTAATCTCCAAAGGTATGAAACTCAAGTCATTTGCTCTTACATCTCTTACATTTTGTTTTACCGCTATTTGTGGAACACTATCTGCACAAGCTGCAACATTAACAACTATTGTCGATGGAGTTAGTAATGCACGGGGGGCTAGCTTTGGCCCTGACGGCAGCCTCTACGTAGCAGAGCCAGGTATCGGAGGAAACGGGAATTGCCAGCCATCTCCGAGTACCCTGTTTCAGCCTATCTGTGCTGGTAATAGTGGTTCACTAGTCAAAGTTTCACCAAACGGCACAAAACAACGTCTACTTAATAACTTTCAGTCTCTAGCAGAGCAACCCACTGGCAACCAAGGTGCTGGTATTCAAGACATACAATTCGACTCTAAAGGAAATGCTTATCTGCTGACTGGGTTTGCTGGTTATCCAGGAAACCGCGATCTAGAAACACTTAACCTTGGTTCTAAATCCCCTATCCCACCACAACAACTTGCTACTTTCCCGCCATCAACACCCGATAAAGTTTTGAATACGCCGCTTCTAGCACAACTATACCAAGTTGACTTGAACACCGGATCTCTCAATAGTATTTTTGACTTTGCCAAGAATGAAATCACCAAAAATCCAGACAAAGGGGATGTAGTTACCAATCCCTATGACCTGGCTATTAGTGGCGATAATGCTTATGTGGTTGATGGGGGCGGGAACACTGCTTATAAAATCAAGCTTGACGGAAGTAAGTCCGACGCGATCGCAATTCCTAAAAATACTATTAGTAAGTCAGATTTGCCACCAGGATTACAATTACCTCCTGGGCTATTAGAGGAGCTTCCAGGAGGAAAAATAGCAATTCAATCAGTACCTACAGGTGGCGCAATTGGCCCCGATGGAGCTTTATATGTTGGTGAATATACGGGTTTTCCTTATCCAGAAGGTAAATCACGGATCTTCCGCATTGGCGAAGATCAAAAACCAGAAGTTTTTCTCGATGGCTTTACGCACATCACCGACCTAACCTTTGATGAAAAAGGTGATTTGCTCGTCTTACAGTTCAGCGATACCTCCCAGTTAGGGGGTGACATCACAAATCTACCTGGATCTCTCATCCAAGTTGCTCCTGACGGCACTCGCACAACACTTGTTGCCGCAGGTCAAGGGCTAGATTCGGCTGATGGAATTGATATTGGCCCTGATGGCAAGATTTATATTACCAATCGCGGTGTCGGCCCACGGCGAGGAGAGGTTGTTCGGGTGGATGGTGTCGTTGTCGAAAAAGTCCCCGAACCTGGTTCAGTAGTCGGCTTACTAGCACTTGCTAGTGTAGGGGCAACTGCTGCTTTCGCCAAGCGCAAACGCCAAGAAAAGTTGGGTGAATTGCTAACCGAAGCAGAGACTGTCTAATCCCTCTTTACCTGACACCAGGTAAAGCTTACAGAATAGGCTGCTGCCCAAGAGAGAAAGTTGCATTTCCAATAAGAGGCAGCAGCCCAAATTTCAAGGTTCCCAAACTAGGACGGGGAACGAAATTAGTCTAGGAACGAGTATAACTTATACAACCAGGACTTAAAACTCATGGGATTAGTCAAAAATTTGTCAATTGGCATTCTCGGTACTGGATTCATGGTCTTGGCAGCAGCAGCCCAAGCCAAAGCTGTAACATTAACTTACGACAGAAGTATCGGCAGTCCTGGCTTCGGCCCTGGGCAACTGTTTGTTCCCCAAGGTATAGCGGTAGATAGCCAAGGCAATACCCTTATATCTAACGGACGCGGTGTTAACCCGGATGGTACTCCTAACTACAACCTCGGTGACAAAATTGAAAAATTTAGTCCAAGCGGTCAGTATATTGGAGCAATTGGCTCCGGCGGTACAGGGCCCGGACAGTTTGACGAGCCAACAACTGTAGACTTTAATCCCGTAACAGGGGATTTGTATGCAGGTGATGTTTACAACAACCGCATCAATCAATTCGATTCTCAGGGTAACTTTATTAGATCCTTTGCAAATGGACAATTTACCGGTCTCATAGAGGGTAGATTGTTTTTTGGGCCATCTGGTGTGACATTTGACAAAGCTGGCAACGTTTACGCAGGTGATTTTAACGGCGAAAGGATCTTTAAATTCACACCTGACGGAAAACAAATTGGTGTCATTGGTGGCACTGTTGGCACTGCACTTGGGCAATTCCAAGGTGTAGCAGGTGTAAGAATTTCCCCAGTTAGTGGAAATATCTTTGTAGCTGACCAGTATAACAACCGCGTTCAGGTACTCGATCCAAATGGTAAACCTCTGTACACATTTGGTTCAGCAGGTAGCGGGCCTGGACAGCTTCTTCAGCCAATTGGCATCGAAGTGGACGACCAAGAGAATGTTTATGTAGCTGATTCTATCAACAGCCGCGTTCAGGTATTTGATAAAAACGGTAAGTTCTTGACTTCCTACGGTCAACCAGCCCTAGATGCATCAGGCAACCCTGTACCGCCTCCAGCGTTAACTGGCCCTCCTTTTGGCAATCCCCTCGACCTGACACCAGGCAGATTTAACTGGACGGGTGGTACAACCCTCAAAGATGGCAAGCTTTATGTAGGCGATTTCTTCCAAGGTCGCGTCCAAGTGTTAAACGTAGGGGGCAGAAGGCAAGTACCAGAACCTAGTTCAGCATTGGGTTTAGCATTGCTTGGACTTGGGGCTGCTACCGTCACATTGCGGAAACGTGGGCAACAAAAGCCAGTCTTCAGTTTAGAGAAGACGTTGCAAAAACAGTGCTAAGTTCTCATGATTGAGTACCAGTAAAGTGACCGAATCCGAGTTCAAAGACTGAAGTTCCGAGTTCAAAGGCTGAAGTTCCGAGTTCTAAACCTGAAGTTCCGAGTTCAAAACCTGAAGTTCCGAGTTCAAAACCTGAAGTTCCGAGTTCAAAGGCTGAAGTTCCGAGTTCAAAGGCTGAAGTTCCGAGTTCTAAACCTGAAGTTCCGAGTTCAAAGGCTGAAGTTCCGAGTTCAAAGGTCGAAGTTTCGAGTTCAAAGGTCGAAGTTTCGAGTTCAAAGGCTGAAGTTCCGAGTTCAAAGGCTGAAGTTCCGAGTTCAGAGGCTGAAGTTCCAAGTTCAAAAGCTAAAGTTTCGAGTTCAGAGGTTGAAGTTTCGAGTTCAGAGGTTGAAGTTTCGAGTTCAAAGGCTGAAGTTCCGAGTTCAGAGGTCAAAGTTCCAAGTTCAAAAGCTGAAGTTTCGAGTTCAGAGGTTGAAGTTCCGAGTTCAGAGACTGAAGTGGATTAAACAAAATCTAAAACTCTGTTTCGTGGGGTGCGTTATGCCCTAATACGGTTCGGTTAACGTTTTCATATTTTAAAGATCCCCCAACCCCCCTTAAAAAGGGGGGCTTCTAAGCCTCTTGTATCCCCTTTTGAAGGGGGGTCGCCGCAGGCGGGGGGATCTTAACCGAACCGTATTGCGCTATGCCCTTGGGTAACACACCTTACGAAAATTTCAGGTCATTAAATCTGGAATAAGGGAGATAAAAACTGGATAACACTAAATAAAGCCAACATTATCAAGGCGCTTTTAGGACATTAACGGTTAATGCACATTCTGATTTATTCATACAACTACCATCCAGAGCCAATTGGTATTGCACCTTTGATGACTGAACTAGCAGAAGGGCTGGTGAAGCGAGGGCATCAAGTGCGGGTAATCACAGGTATGCCTAACTATCCTCAGCGTCAGATTTACGATCGCTATCGGGGTAAGTTATACGTTACTGAAGAGAAAAATGGTGTCAAAATTCAGCGTAGTTACCTGCGGATTAAGTCTAAACCTAACCTTATAGATCGGCTACTGCTAGAGTTGAGCTTTGTCTTTACAAGTTTGCCACAAGCTCTCAAGGGTGAGCGACCTGATTTAATTCTCTTAACAGTGCCACCGTTACTCGTTTGCTTACCTGCAACCTTAATAGCTTGGCTATACAATTGCCCAGTAGTGCTGAACGTGCAAGATATCCTCCCGGAAGCTGCTGTGCGTGTTGGGCTAATTAAGAATAAGTTGATGATTCAAGCTCTGGAAGCTTTAGAAAAATTTGCCTACCGAACTGCACATAGCATTAGCGTGATTGCCGATGGTTTTGTAGATAATTTAATAAATAAAGGTGTACCTGTTAATAAAATTGCCTGCATTCCAAATTGGGTAAATCTAAATTTTATCCGCCCTTTACCGAAGGAGAATAACTCCTGGAGAGCTTCCCATCAACTCGATGGTAAATTTGTAGTACTTTATTCAGGTAATATTGCTCTCACCCAAGGTTTGGAGACAGTTATAGAAGCAGCAGCTGGCTTGCGTCATATTAATGATATTGTCTTTGTCGTAGCCGGCGAATCTCAAGCCCTGGAAAGGTTGCAAAAACATTGTCTTGCTTGTGGGGCAGATAACGTTTTGCTTTTACCATTGCAACCGCGAGAAAAACTACCGCAAATGCTGGCAGCCGCAGATGTCGGGTTGATTGTGCAAAAGCGCAATGTGATTTCCTTCAATATGCCTTCTAAAATACCACTGCTGTTAGCCAGTGGTCGCCCAATTGTCGGTTCAGTTCCCGCCACTGGTACTGCTGCCAAAGCTATTCGAGAAAGTGGCGGCGGTATTATCGTTAAGCCAGAGTCAGCAGATGCTTTAGCCACTGCGGTATTGGATTTATATAATCAGCCGGAACTAGCAGCAAAATTAGGGCGTGAAGGAAGAAAGTTTGCCGTAGAAAACTACTCCTTTGAGCAAGCGCTAGATCGGTATGAAGAGTTATTTTATGATGCGATCGCCAAAGGAGCAACAACTTTGGATATCTTGCCAGAATTGAGTTCTAAGGAATCACTTGTTGATATTTGAAAATTGGGGACAGGAAAAATGCCTTTGAAATCCTCTGATTCAGATCGACTGAAAAAAACTGACCAAAGGTTGATCGCCTTATTGAGCGATCGCATATCATTATTAGCAGCATCAGAACAACCTTCTCTAGATGAGCAACTGGCTGATGTCGCTCCCCTACTCGCTCAAGCTGGTATTCCTGAGTCTGTTTGGACAGGTGTGCTAAATAGTTGTCATGCTACTCTAATTCCTAAATATAAAACAAATCATGTCAGTCCCCGACAAATTACCATCATCGGTGGACGCGGCAGGATGGGAAAATTATTTAAAGAGCAGCTTTCGCTAGTAGGTAATAATGTTAGCGTCCTCGAATACGAGGATTGGGAATACGCAGAGCAACTATTAAGTCAGACAGAACTAGTTTTAGTCAGCGTTCCTATTGAACATACAGTTGATGTTATCAAGCGTGCAGCTAAATACCTCGCTCCAACTACCGCTTTGTGTGACATTACGAGTATTAAAACACAGCCAACTCAAGCAATGCTCGAACACCATTCCGGCCCAGTCATGGGTTTACACCCAATGTTTGGGCCAAATATAAAATCGTTTTTTGGACAAAAAGTAGTAGTGTGTCCAGGTCGAAACGATGATTCATTTCAATGGTTTTTAGACTTTATTAAAAGCCAAGGTGGAGAGTTAATTGTTTGTACGCCTGAAGAACACGATCGAATAATGGTGATTGTGCAAGCAACGCAACATTTCTGTAGATTTAGTCTTGGCGTTTTCTTAGCACAAGCAAAAATCGATATACAGCAGAGTCTAACAATGTCAACTCCTAACTACCGTCAAGAAATTGACATTGTTAAACGTTTATTTTCCCAAAACCCTCACTTATGTGTGGATATTATGCTCGCTACAGAAGAAAGGTGTGATGCAATTAGCTTTTTAGCTGATACTTATAGCCGTTTGGCGAAACTAGTAGCAAAGAAAGACAGAGACGCATTAATTCAAGAATTTGAAAAGGCTCAAAGTTTTTTTGAAGATAAAATCAACAATTTTATCCAGCCTTTAAATACGATGGCTATTAAACGAGATTTTCAACCACAAATACACACAAATATTAGCATTTAAATAAACAAAAATATGCTGATAGATATCTTTCATGATACCGTTTGCCCTTGGTGCAGAATTGGCAAAAAGCATTTGTTTGATGCACTGGCACAACATCAAGAACAAAAAGTGCATATCCGTTGGCATCCTTTTCTTTTGGACAATACTGTTCCCGCAGAAGGATACGAATTTCGCAGTTTTATGCAAAATAGAAAAGGTATGAAAGCGGAAGAAATACAACAGATATTTGATAGTACGCAACGCGCAGGTGAGGCGGCTGGAGTTAAGCTAAATTTTGATAAAATCCGTTTGGCTGTCAATACTAAGCTTTCTCATCAACTGATTGCACTTGCACCCACAAACGTAAAAAACGATGTCGTCGAAGCTATTTATCAAGCTTATTTTGAAGACGGTTTGAACATTGGAAATATTGACGTTATTGTTGCCATCGGTACAGCGTATCAGATGAATGCTAGCGAATTAAAGTTGCAATTAAACAATCGTGCAATGAGTGATGCAGTTATTGCTGAATCAACATTTGCTCGGTTAAATGGCATCAACAGCGTGCCGTTCTTCGTTATCAATGACAAAGTTAAGGTAAATGGTTCTCACTCGGTAGAGGTGTTCCTAGAAACTTTGAATCGTGCTGCACTTTTAGATATACCTGCAAAAATATGATAGTTGACATCAAGCAAAAAAGTAGATTAATTCATCAACGTGTTTCGGTTACTTTTAACTACGAAGTTTACTTCACCCAAAATTTATTTGAGTTGAAAAATCCTACCTTAGCTCAAGTGATTGGTGCGGATGAGGAGACAAAGCCGAAGAAATTAGTTGCAGTGATAGACGCAGGAATATTAAAGTCTCAACCTGAATTGGTAAAGCAATTAGTCGCGTATACCAAGTTTTATGCAGAGGTACTAGCGATCGCAGCTGAACCGATGATAATTTCGGGAGGAGAAGCTGCCAAAAACAATCGCACTTTATTAGAGCAAATCCAGCAACAGATTGAAACCGCTGGATTATGTCGCCACTCTTACATATTAGCGATCGGGGGCGGGGCGGTATTGGATTTGGTAGGATACGCTGCTGCAACTGCTCACCGGGGAATCCGCCTAATTCGGATTCCAACAACGGTGTTAGCGCAAAATGATTCTGGGGTTGGCGTCAAAAACGGCATCAATGCCTTTGGTAAAAAGAACTTTCTCGGCACATTTGCGCCACCTTATGCAGTTATCAATGACTCTGCCTTTTTGACAACTCTAGACGATCGCGATTGGCGTTCTGGGATTGCAGAAGCAGTCAAAGTGGCGCTAATTAAGGATGCTAGCTTTTTTGATTTTATCCACTCTCACACCGCAGCTTTGAGGCGGCGAGATATGGATACTATGCAACAGGTTATCTATCGTTGCGCTCAGTTGCATTTAGAACATATCGCCAATGGCGGCGATCCTTTTGAGATGGGTTCGTCTCGTCCCCTGGATTTTGGACATTGGGCGGCTCATAAACTGGAGCATTTGACAAATTATCGCTTGCGTCATGGCGAAGCTGTTGCGATCGGTATTGCTTTGGATAGCACTTATTCTTATTTGGCAGGATTGCTGGATTGTTCGGAGTGGCAACGAATATTAAATACTTTATCAGCGTTGGGTTTCACGTTGTATGTGCCAGAACTGGCTGATAAATTATCACAATTGGAAGATCCTAATTGTTTGTTTCGGGGTTTGACTGAATTCCGCGAACATTTGGGGGGAGAGTTGACTTTGACGCTGTTAAAAGGGATTGGAAAAAGAATTGAGGTTCATGAGGTGGATTTGTTTTTGTATCGGCAAGCAATATCGCTGTTGGGGGAATTGAGGGGGGAATTTTAAACGCAAAGGAACGCTGAGGGAAGCGCGGAGTAACGCAGAGGTTT
Organism: Nostoc sp. LEGE 12454; assembly: GCF_056620565.1. Taxonomy (NCBI): domain Bacteria; kingdom Bacillati; phylum Cyanobacteriota; class Cyanophyceae; order Nostocales; family Nostocaceae; genus Nostoc; species Nostoc sp. LEGE 12454. Next base: position 181,691 of record NZ_JBWQXL010000009.1, on the reverse strand, counting down.
TATGAGACGATTTACTACTTTTGGGGGAGGCGGTTTTTTTTAATAGTGTTGTTGGTAAATGTACTAGAAAAGCAGTATAAAAAGCGAATAAATTGACACCCAATCGAAAAATTATTCAATGTCTTATCTGCTTGATATCTAGTATTGTTAAGGAAGAAGCAAAAAGTTTTTGATTACATCTTTTAAAAAGAATATGTTGACTTAGATTGAGAAAAAATTATCTAAGTCTGTTCTAGGTTTGAAAATAACTACTAATAATGATTAATGGTTGCTGCTTAATGATTGACTAACAAATATTCTAGAGAAATTACTCATGGTTTTTGATTCACGTTCTTATAAAACTCTTGGCGGTGTCAGTGTTTCTCGCTCCATCACTGAAGTTAAGATGGACACTGCCCTCGATGATATTCTGTTCCATTTAAATTCTCAGCGTGGAGGGTTACTAAGGAGTAGCTACGAATATCCAGGCAGATACAAAAGATGGGCGATCGGATTTGTCAATCCACCGTTAGAGTTGACTACACAGGATAATGCTTTCACTTTGATAGCATTGAATGAACGCGGTCAAGTACTTTTGCCATTTCTTTTAGAGCGCCTATGCCAGTCAGAACAACTTGAGAACGTCACCCAAGAAGATAACTGTATTGTCGGCTTTATTAAAGCTACAAAAAAATTATTTACTGAAGAAGAACGTAGTAAACAGCCTTCATCATTTACCGTTGTCCGCGAAATTTTATATACTTTCTCTAGTCAAGAAGACGAGCATTTAGGCTTGTATGGTGCGTTTGGTTATGACTTAGTTTTTCAATTTGAACCAATTACCCAACATCTGGAACGTCCTACAGATCAGCGCGATTTGGTGCTTTATTTGCCAGATGAATTGATTGTTGTTGACTATTATCAGCAACGGGCATTTCGTTTACAATATGATTTTAAAACAGCGCACGGCAACACCAAGAATCTTCCGAGAACTGGTGAGTCTGTAGATTATCGCGGCAAACATCTTTTACCAAATCAAACTGCTGACCATAAAGTAGGCGAATATGCGAAAAAAGTTGAGGTTGCACTCGATTATTTCCGCAGAGGCGATTTATTTGAAGTTGTTCCTAGTCAAAACTTTTTTGAAGGCTATGAAGACGAACCCAGCAAACTATTTAATACCTTAAAGGAAATAAATCCCAGTCCTTATGGATTTATTTTTAATTTAGGTGGCGAATATCTGATTGGTGCATCTCCAGAAATGTTTGTGCGGGTTGAAGGTAGGCGGGTAGAAACTTGTCCAATTAGTGGCACTATTAGCCGAGGACAAGATGCTCTTGACGATGCGGTGCAAATTCGTCAGTTACTCAACTCTCATAAAGATGAAGCTGAGTTGACCATGTGTACTGATGTCGATCGCAATGACAAATCCCGAATCTGCGAACCTGGTTCAGTACAAGTCATCGGTCGTCGCCAGATTGAATTATACAGCCACCTGATACATACAGTAGATCATGTTGAGGGTACTCTGCGATCGCAATTCGATGCTTTAGATGCTTTTCTTTCGCATACATGGGCGGTTACAGTCACCGGCGCACCCAAAAGGGCAGCAATCGATTTTATTGAACAGCACGAAAAGAGCGCCCGACGTTGGTATGGTGGAGCAGTCGGCTATTTAAATTTCAACGGGAATTTAAATACTGGCTTAATTCTGCGGACAATTCGATTAAAAGACTGCATCGCTGAAGTGCGAGTCGGGGCTACTGTCCTTTATGACTCCATACCCCAAGCAGAAGAACAAGAAACAATTACCAAAGCTGCTGCTTTATTTGAGACAATTCGCCGTGTAAAGCAAACGAGTCAAAAAATTGATGAGTCCAGTTCTCTAAAATTAACTAAAATCCTCCCAACTGCGGCAGATGGCAAACGTATCTTATTAATAGACTACGAAGACTCATTTGTTCATACCCTAGCCAATTACATTCGCCAAACAGGTGCAAGCGTCACCACACTGCGTCATGGTTTCTCGGAATCGTTATTCGATACAGAACGCCCTGACTTAGTTGTATTATCTCCTGGCCCTGGTAGACCAAGTGATTTTAGAGTTTCCGAAACTGTCGGCGCTCTTCTGCATCGCCAAATTCCTATTTTCGGAGTTTGTCTAGGACTGCAAGGCATCGTTGAAGCTTTTGATGGCGAATTGGGAGTTCTCAACTATCCTCAACATGGAAAATCCTCACGAATTTTCGTCACCGATTCCAATTCTGTCACCTTCAACAACTTACCGGAATCCTTTGCAGTGGGTAGATATCACTCATTGTTTGCCCTACCGCAACGTTTGCCAAAAGAACTCAAAGTAACAGCGATTTCTGATGACGACGTAATTATGGGCATTGAACATCAGACACTTCCCATCGCCGCCGTTCAGTTTCATCCAGAATCAATCATGACTTTAGGCGGAGAAGTCGGTCTGAAAATAATTAAAAATGTGGTGCGTGCATATACGCAAACTGTAGAATCATTGGTTATTGGGCATAGGGTATAAGAGGCAGAGGGGCAGAGGGGCAAAGGTGCAGAGGGGAAAAACTTACTGCCACTTCTCCCCTGCTCCCCTGCTCCCCTGCTCCCCTGCTCCCCTGCTCCCCTGCTCCCCTGCTCCCCTGCTCCCCTGCTCCCCTGCTCCCCTGCTCCCCTGCTCCCCTGCTCCCCTGCTCCCCTGCTAACAGATTATGACTAATCAAGTTGCCACTTCCCGCCATATTCTTGAAGAAATTGTGTCGCATAAAAGGCAAGAAGTTGCACAAATGCAGCAAAAACAGCCTTTAGCCTCCTTGCGACAACAGTTAAATGCAGCCCCGACTGTGCGAAATTTCTTGACTGCTTTGCAAGAAAACCCCAACCAACCTAGCTTAATTGCTGAAGTAAAAAAGGCATCACCTAGCCGTGGGGTTATCCGTGCAGATTTTGAGCCGGTTGCTGTTGCTCAAGCTTATGAACGAGGTGGTGCAGCTTGTTTATCAGTCTTGACTGACGAAAAGTTCTTTCAAGGCGGTTTTGATAATCTGCGAAAAGTGCGTCAACAAGTTGCATTACCTTTACTGTGTAAGGAGTTTATCATTAACTCCTATCAAATTTATTTAGCACGGACAGCAGGTGCAGATGCAGTATTGTTGATTGCAGCTATTTTATCAGATCGAGAACTCCAAGACTTTTTGCGAGTAATTCACGATTTGGGTATGATTGCACTGGTAGAAGTCCATACCTTAGCTGAACTAGATCGAGTGCTAAAGCTTGATAACCTAAGTTTAGTAGGAATCAACAATCGCAATTTAGAAGACTTTACCCTTGATTTAGGAACCACACAGCAACTTTTAGCAGAGCGTCAACAACAATTACAAAGTTTGGATATCACCGTCGTCAGCGAATCTGGACTGTATACACCTGCTGATTTATCTCTTGTTGCTGAGGCTGGTGCGCGTGCGGTTTTGATTGGCGAGTCTTTAGTTAAACAAAGCGATGTAGAACAAGCTGTGCGTGAAATTTTGAGCCTTTCTTAAATCTGTTACCTAATTACTAAAATCTACAATCTACAACAATGAAGCTCTAATACTCGTCAACGGAGCTAAAAGACTCGTTAACGGAGATAAAAGCCTCATTCACGAGTATAAAAGACTCGTTAACGGAGATAAAAGCCTCGTTCACGAGTATAAAAGACTCGTTAACGGAGATAAAAGCCTCATTCACGAGTATAAAAGACTCGTTAACGGAGATAAAAGCCTCATTCACGAGTATAAAAGCCTCGTTAACGGAGATAAAAGCCTCATTCACGAGTATAAAAGCCTCGTTAACGGAGATAAAAGCTTCATTCACGAGGATCAAAGACTCGTCAACAAAAAATTTAGCATGGGCATCGCTAATTGCTAAGTGTAAATTATTCTAAAACTATTAACCAATCATTAACTATTTTTCAGCATGACCTCTATCTCCGATTCCTTTCAAACTTTACGCGATCGCCAACAGTGTGCTTTAATCCCTTTTATCACAGCAGGCGATCCTAATTTAGAAACCACTGCCGAAGCCTTACGCATCTTAGATCGCAACGGTGCTGACTTTATCGAGTTGGGCATTCCCTACTCCGATCCTCTCGCAGATGGGCCTGTGATTCAAGCAGCAGCAACCCGCGCTTTACAAAAAGGCACGAAATTAGAGCAAGTGCTAGAGATGTTGCACATAGTAATTCCTAGCCTAAAAGCGCCGATAATTCTATTTACTTACTACAATCCCATTTTGCACCGGGGTATTAAGACGTTTTTGGCGCAAATTGCCGTTGCTGGGGTGCAGGGATTGGTAGTACCAGACTTACCCTTAGAAGAAGCAGAAGAATTAATCCAAACTGCTGCATCTTTCGGAATTGAGGTAATTTTACTCGTAGCTCCTACCAGTTCTCAAGATAGAATTGTTGCGATCGCTCGTCAATCTCAAGGTTTTATCTACTTGGTAAGTGTTACAGGCGTTACAGGTATCCGCGCTCAAATCCAAAACCGCGTAGAACATTTAATTACCGAGTTGCGAAGCGTCACCGATAAACCCATTGGCGTTGGTTTTGGCATCTCAGAAGCAAAACAAGCACATCAAGTAATGGAATGGGGTGCAGATGCAGTGATTGTTGGTAGCGCCTTTGTCAAACGGTTAGCTGAAGGTAGCCCCACAGAAGGATTGCAAGCCGTGGAAGAATTTTGTCAAGAACTTAAAGCAGCCATCACAGAAAGTCAGCGCAAAAGTCCATCTCTTCAAGAGGTGAGATAAATTCACCGCAGACCTGGGGAGTAGGGAATTATAGCGGTTTGCAGTTGAGTCCAATACAGACCTAACCCCCAACCCCTTCCCTACGAGCGTTGGGGAGTAAGATTCAAAGCCTCTCTCCTCTTAGGAGAGAGGTTTGGAGAGAGGTCAAAACTGTACTGCACTCAAACGAGAACCGCCATATTATCAATTATTTCTCTTTCTGCCTCTCTGCTCGCTCCTCTGCCCCCCTGCCCCCCTGCTCCCCTGCTTCCATTAAGATAATGAAATCCCTACTAAAATCCTTCAAAATATTCATTTATAGCCTACTTCTAGTTAGCACCTGTGCTATTACAGTCTTTGCCCATGATCGCACCGATCGCGGACAATACAAATACCATTGGAATTACAATTTACCAGGACAACAGGGTTATCTAACTGTAAGAAAGAACGTAACTGACCTAACATCAGCAGAGAAGACAGCCTTCGTTAAGGCTATCAAAACCTTAAAAACTGTCATACCCCCAGGTAGCAAGGTCAGTATTTACGACCAATTCGTTGCCATACACATAGGGGCAACACGCTTAATTCATAACCATAAAGGACATTCCGATGGTTCCGTCCAAGAACTTGCTCATGAAAATGCCGCATTTTTCCCTTGGCATCGAGAATATATCCGCAGATTTGAACAAGCTCTGCAAGCAATAGACCCAACTGTTACTCTGCCATATTGGGATTGGACAGACGCTAAAGCACTTGATGTAATTTTTAACGATGACTTTCTTGGTTCTAACGGTCAAGGAGTAACCATCAAAATTCCAAATCAGGGAAACTTTACAGGCGGCGCTGTGCCTGGGGCTTTTTCAGCTGCAAATGGCTGGGTTATGAATCCAGCATTAAATATTGACCCAGATACCGGAACATCATTAGGTACATCACTTGTACGCTTTCTAAGACTACCTCCTGCCATTGATTATCCTGTGCCCAAAAAAGATGTTGAGCGTGCCCTTCGTCTAAATAACTATTCTCTATTTCGCCCAGCTTTAGAAGGATTTATCTCTGTAGATGAGCAGGGTAAAGTCACCCCCGGAGGATTCATCCACAACTACATTCATGGTTTAGTCGGTGGTGTACAGGTAGACGCTAGCACAAGACCCATAAAGTTTAAGGGTCTGGGTACGATGAGCAATATCCCAAGTTCGCCTTATGACCCAGTGTTTTGGTTGCATCATGCCAACGTAGACCGCCTCTGGACCCAATGGCAAGAAAACGGTCATCAAGGTAGCGATTTTTATCCTGCTGATGGTGGTCAGCCTTATGGACACAATCTTAAAGACCTAATGTGGCCTTGGGACGGCGGTATGTCTACCCCCAAAGCTACGACGCTAGGAGATTTACTATCCCTATTACCAAATTTTGACTCTAACGATTTGGTGCGCCCTATAGACGTTTTGAATCACCGGAAACTGGGCTATACCTACCAAACCGGGGAAAAGAAAACGCAAAGATGATTTCAATGGCATAGGTTCTAAAAAGTTAGAACGAAACTAAAAAATACTTGAAAATGAAAGGATTTTAACCAGTGGTAAACATACTAAACAGCAAAACTGCAACTCAACAACCAGATTCTTTGGGCAGGTTTGGAAAATTCGGCGGTAAATATGTCCCGGAAACCTTAATGCCTGCATTAAGTGAATTGGAAGCGGCGTATCAACAATATCGCAATGAGCCGAGTTTCCAAGCAGAACTGCAAAATTTAATGCGTGATTATGTCGGACGACCCAGCCCATTATATTTTGCTGAACGCCTGACAGCAAATTACGCTAGACCAGATGGCACGGGAGCGCAAATTTATTTAAAGCGCGAAGATTTAAATCATACAGGCGCTCACAAAATAAATAATGCTTTGGCTCAGGTTTTGCTAGCCAAGCGCATGGGTAAACAACGAATTATTGCCGAAACAGGTGCAGGTCAACATGGCGTAGCAACTGCAACTGTGTGTGCGCGATTTGGTTTGAAATGTGTGATTTACATGGGCGTCCAGGATATGGAACGCCAAGCCCTGAATGTGTTTCGCATGAAATTAATGGGTGCAGAAGTTCGACCAGTGGAGGCAGGTACAGGAACTCTCAAGGATGCGACTTCTGAAGCAATTCGGGATTGGGTGACGAATGTAGAAACAACCCATTACATCCTGGGTTCCGTTGCCGGGCCTCATCCCTACCCGATGATTGTGCGTGACTTCCACGTGATAATTGGTGTAGAAACTCGCGCTCAATGCCTAGAAAAATGGGGAGGACTACCAGATATTTTACTGGCTTGCGTGGGTGGAGGTTCCAATGCGATCGGCTTATTCAGTGAGTTTATGCATGAACCTTCGGTGCGTCTAATTGGAGTGGAAGCTGCGGGTGAAGGTGTAAACACAGAAAAACACGCTGCTACCTTGACAAAAGGAAAAGTAGGTGTATTGCACGGTGCAATGAGCTATTTACTGCAAGATGATGACGGTCAAGTAATCGAAGCCCATTCAATTAGTGCCGGATTGGATTATCCCGGTGTTGGGCCAGAGCATAGTTATTTAATGGATCTTGGTCGCGCCGAGTATTACAGTGTGACTGATAAACAGGCTTTAGATGCATTTCAAAGGCTTTCGCAATTAGAAGGGATTATCCCAGCCTTAGAAACTGCTCATGCGATCGCTTATCTAGATACTCTTTGTCCCCAGTTAACAGGCAATCTCCGCATCGTCATCAATTGTTCCGGCAGAGGTGACAAAGATGTACAAACTGTCGCCAAAGTCTTAATTCCTTAATTTTCTCTTCAGGGCATAAGGCAAGACAACCATGCCCCATGCCCCATGCCTCATGCCCCATGCCCAATAAATATGATAGCTTTAACTCAAACTCCACCTGAAAACATCTCCATCCCTCCCGATCTCTACAACTGGTCAGCTTTATTACAACAGTTGCTAAATCGGCAATCATTGACAGTTTCCCAAGCTGCGGATTTGATGCAAGGTTGGCTCACAGATGCCATTCCCGATGTTCTGTCAGGAGCGATTTTAACCGCAATTCAAGCCAAAGGCGTATCTGCCGAAGAATTAGTCGGCATGGCCACCGTTTTACAAGCCCAAAGTTCCCCACTCAGCACTCAGCCCTCAACACTCAGCACTCTAATTGACACCTGTGGAACTGGTGGAGATGGAGCTTCAACCTTTAATATTTCCACTGCTGTTGCTTTTGTTGCCGCAGCTGCTGGGGTAAAAGTTGCCAAACATGGCAATCGTTCGGCATCCAGCAAGACTGGTTCTGCTGATGTGCTGGAAGCTTTGGGTATAAATCTCAACGCCACTCCTGAAAAAGTACAAGCCGCAGTTGGCGAAGTTGGAATCACCTTTTTGTTTGCTCCCGGCTGGCATCCTGCACTCAAAGCGATCGCTACTTTGCGAAAAACTTTGAAGGTGCGGACTGTTTTTAATTTGCTCGGCCCGCTAGTAAATCCGATGCGACCGACGGGGCAAATTATTGGTGTGAACGACCCGCTTCTACTAGAGGAAATTGTGCAAGCTTTATCCCAACTGGGATGTCAGCAAGCGATCGCCCTCCACGGACGGGAACGTTTAGATGAAGCTGGTTTGGCAGATGTCACTGACTTGGCTGTACTCCAGGATAAAAAAGTGCGTTCTCTAACCCTCAATCCTCAAGAATTGGGTTTGAGTTTTGCACCAACTGCGGCGTTGTGTGGTGGAGATGTCCAAGAAAATGCCGAAATCTTGAAGGCAGTTTTGCAAGGTAAAGGCACGCAAGCGCAGCAGGATGTAGTCGCTTTAAATACAGCCTTGGCCCTGCAAGTTGGTGAAGCCATTCATGGGGAAACTGATGTTTTAGCAGGTTGTGTTAAAGGTATTGCCCTTGCCAAGGAAATTCTGCAAAGCGGCGCAGCTTGGACAAAACTAGAACAACTCGCTGAATTTTTGCGCTAGACGAACCTCTCCTACGAGGAGCTACGGTGTACACGCAAGTCTTCTAATGCCTTACACCTTAACCCGCAATCTTAATGCATCGACCTGCAATGTAAATGCATCAACCTGCAATTTTAATGCATCGACCTGCAATCTTAATGCATCGACCTGCAATGCCAATGCATCAACCCGCAATCTTAATGCATCGACCTGTAAAGATTAGCCCACCCAAACTTATACACAAGGAAAAATAGATGATTATCATACTTAAGAGCGGTACACCTGTTGAAGAAATTACTCGCATCAGCCAAGAACTGAGTGAAACTTGGGGAGTGACAGTAGAAAAAAGTGTTGGCACTCATAAAGTTGTGCTAGGGCTAATTGGTGATACCACTAGCATCGATAAATTACAGGTTCAAGAGTTCAGCCCTTGGATTGAGCAAGTATTACGAGTGCAACAACCTTTCAAGCGGGTAAGTCGAGAATTTCGACATGGAGAAGCCAGCGAGGTTGTAGTACCTACACCTAACGGTGATGTCTATTTTGGCGAACATCATCCGATTGTGGTGGTAGCCGGGCCTTGTTCCGTTGAAAATGAAGCGATGATTGTCGAAACGGCAAAGCGGGTGAAGGCAGCAGGAGCGCAGTTTCTGCGTGGTGGAGCCTACAAACCTCGCACTTCACCCTATGCGTTTCAAGGTTATGGTGAAAGCGCTTTAGATTTGTTAGCAGCAGCGCGGGAAGCTACTGGTTTGGGTATCGTCACAGAACTGATGGATGCTGCCGATTTATCAGCAGTAGCGAGAACAGCTGACATCATCCAAATCGGAGCTAGGAATATGCATAACTTCTCGCTGCTGAAAAAGGTAGGCGCTCAAGATAAACCAGTGCTGCTAAAGCGGGGAATGTCTGCCACAATTGACGAGTGGTTAATGGCAGCAGAATATATTTTGGCATCTGGAAATCCGAATGTAATTCTTTGTGAGCGGGGAATTAGAACCTTTGATGGGAAATATGCCCGCAATACTTTAGATTTATCAGTGCTTCCGGTATTGCGATCGCTGACCCATTTACCAATTATGATCGATCCCAGTCATGGTACGGGTAGGTCTGAATATGTTCCATCAATGGCAATGGCTGCGATTGCTGCTGGTACAGATTCTTTGATGATTGAAGTTCACCCCAATCCGGCTAAAGCTTTATCTGACGGGCCCCAATCTCTCACCCCTGATAAATTTGACCGCTTAGTTCAAGAAATGTCAATTCTGGGCAAAGTAGTCGATCGTTGGCCTACACCTGCATTCGATCGCATTGGTGAAAGCCAAATTCTCCTCACACCAGAACTTTCAAAGTAGATAGATTATAAACCAATACAGTTCAGAATGAGCAACAAAACTCTGATTGTAGAGACGCGATTTATCGCGTCTTAAAAGACCAATTATCTACACCAATAACCCTTAACCCAACGTGAATTCGACAGACCTCACCCACCCAACCTCCCTCTCCTGCGAGGAGAGGGAGGAGCAACGAAAAATTAGGCTTTTTGCTCCCCTCTCCTAACAGGAGAGGGGCTGGGGGTGAGGTCAAAATCCTGTGCATCAAACTCACGTTAACCTAAGCGTATTGGACTATAAACCGATTTTTTGCAAATGGTTAAACCCGATTGACAGATTCTTTCATCTGAAAAATCCGTTGGTCGGGTCTTCTTAAAAAGAGTATAAAATCTCGAACTACCTATTTCTTTTAAGTTCGTGCATACTTCTAACAACCTTTGTGACTAAATTTCTGGGCGTAAATCTGACGCTTTCAGTCAATATCTTATTTCTCATCCCAGGAACAACAACAGTTTTGTTTTTCATTAAGCCCCGATAACCAATCCTAGCGACAGTTTCCGTATCCATCATTCTGTTAACGCTAGCAATCTTGGAATCTTCCATTGCAGCATTTTGTTGGAATTCCGATGCTGTTGGCCCTGGACAAAGAACAGTCACGCTGACACCTGTGCCCTCTAATTCATTAGCGATCGCTTCTGAAAATGATAATACATAAGCTTTCGTAGCAAAATAAACTGCCATTAAAGGCCCCGGTTGAAAAGCTGCTGCTGAGGCCACATTTAATATTTTTCCATAGTTTTGTTCTACCATATCTTTAAGAAACAATTTTGTTAAATGAGTCAGGCTGACCATATTTACCTGAAGCATTTTCAGTTCAATGCTCAGGTCTGTTTCGTTAAATACTCCATAAGTACCAAAGCCAGCATTGTTAACTAACACATCAATCTTGATGGATGCTTGCTGTAGTTCTGTAAAAATTTCTTCTGGAGATGTGGGGATAGATAAATCCTTAACAAAAATTTTGACGGCAATACCAAACTTTTGCGGAAATTCATCTATAATTTCAGTAAGTTTTTGCTCATTCTTATCTACTAAGACAAGATTATAACTATGACGAGCAAAAATCTGGGTTAATTGATAGCCTATCCCACTAGCCGCTCCTGTAATTAGAGCAGTTTTTTTTTGCCGACTTTCAGATGTTTTATTCATGCTAAAAAAATGGCGAATGTGAACTAATTAATTTAAGTTTTATAAATTTAGCTACAGCAATATATAATGTTCGCTGTAGCTATTTCTATGCGGAAAATAAATGATGCTATCTACCTGAAACGAGTATGCTGCAATCAAGCATAGTAAAGGCAAATATAAAAAACTGTATCTATATAAACAAGAGCAAGAATATTTAATAACATCATCAATGCCACAATATCATTCCGTTACTATAACTGACGTGCAAGCAGCACAAAAGCGAATTTTGGGAATTGCCCACCGCACACCTGTGCTAACTTCTAGAATCGTTAACGATCGCACCAATAGCCAAGTATTCTTTAAGTGCGAAAACTTTCAACGCACAGGGGCATTTAAATTTAGAGGTGCGTACAACGCCCTAGATCAACTATCGGTAGCAGAAAAACAAACAGGCGTTCTCACTTATTCATCGGGAAATCATGCCCAAGCGATCGCTTTAGCTGGACAATTACTAAATATTCCCACCACCATTGTCATGCCTGATGATGCACCCGCTGTTAAACAAACTGCTACTCGTGGTTATGGTGCAGAGATAATTTTGTACAATCGCCAAGAAACAAACCGAGAAGAATTAGCCCAAAATTTAGCGCGCGATCGCAATCTCACTCTGATTCCTCCTTACGATCATCCTCATGTAATCGCCGGACAGGGGACAACTGCTTTAGAACTGATCCAAGAAGTTGGTGAATTGGATTTACTATTAGTTTGTTGTGGCGGTGGTGGATTACTTTCAGGATGTGCGATCGCAGCCAAGTCACTTTTACCCAATTGTAAAGTAATCGGCGTAGAGCCAGTCCTTGCCGACGATGCTACCCGCTCCTTTCACACCAAAACTCTGCAAACAGTCAAAAATCCTCATACCATCGCTGATGGTGCGCGGACTCCTAGCCTTGGTAAAATTACTTTCCCCTTAGTGCTGCATTACGTCGATGATATGGTGACGGTATCTGAAGAAGCGATTCTTCGCACCATGTTTTTCTTGTGGGAACGTTTGAAAATTGTCGTTGAACCCACTGGGGTATTAGCTGCTGCTGCTTTACTCGAAGGCGTGGTGACAGCACCAGAAGCGAGAGTTGGTGTCATCATCAGCGGTGGAAATGTAGATTTGGCGCAAGTTGGTAAATTGTTTTCTGAGGGATTGGATTAAAAAGTTAAATTCCCAATTGAGAAACTGCGATGTCTAGCCATAAAAAGCGTAGCTCTCTACACACTTCTGATTACGCTTTTGCTTTGCTATTGCTATTCACACCGACAATCATTGACGGTGGCTCATTACTAACAATTGGCGATTCACCTCGCAATCTCTTGCGGCGTTGGTTTTTAGGAACTCCTCCCGCCATACCATACTCTACACTGCTTTTGCCATATTTAGCCCCAATGCCCATGAGTATATGTTCTGTCATGTCTGCCAACTGCTGCTCTGTTTCTAACATTTCACGATATATCTTATCTAGGTTAGAAAGCGCAGTGTTGTAGATATTTTCTTTATTTCGCATTGTCTCAATTAGGCTTGAGTACGCAAATAAAGTGAGTCCATTACTCACATCTAAATTTGGATCGATTGAACTGATACTGGCTGCACGACGTGCTGCTTTTTCTAGCACTTGGGAAGTTCTTTTTAGTCTAGCCATAAAATGTACCTTTTAATGCGGTTATTTGATTATCAGTTTTCAAATTCACTGATTTAAGCTTCTTTACTTTAAAAAACTTCCGTATCGATCAGCCTGAGGAAATTCCTGCAAATCTCTATTAGCTTTTATTACACTGTAAATCGCTAATAAATCAGTAAATTACGCAAAAAAGAACTCAAACCCCAGTTTGAGAACTCAATATTAGCTTTTGCGTACTAAATATACTCAAATGAGAACTCAAACCCCAGTTTGAGAACTCAATATTAGCTTTTGGGTACTAAATATACTCAAATGAGAACTCAAACCCCAGTTTGAGAACTCAATATTAGCTTTTGGGTACTAAATATACTCAAATGAGAACTCAAACCCCAGTTTGAGAACGCAAATCGCGTTATGAGAAGTTTTCAATTTATTACCCCTCGCGGGGATGGAAAAATTGAGCGCAGTTGTCAGTGCGATCGCACTTGTGATGATGCGGTGGATGTGGGCGATGTCTACGACGGACTATTCGGCATCGCACTCTGAAAAATTGTGTCAAATCAGTGATGTCTGGCGACAAGAAGCGTAGCTCTCTACGCAAGTCAAATAAATAGCTTAGTGGCATGAGGATGAACAGTAAACCTAAGAATACTGACCTGCCCAAATCAACCTGTCCCGTTCTTCTAAACGCTCTGATTGATTAAATTGGAGAATTGCAACAGTTACGCGCCCAACTGCTGTTAATGGTGCAATCTCTGCTCCATTCAGTTGAAAGTGATCGCTCCATTTTTGAGTCCTTGGATTGAAAAAGGGTGTTAGTTTCCCCGTTTCAGGATCGAGTGACCCCAAATCAGTACCCTTTGCACGATTACAATATGGACAGGCGAGAGCTAGATTTTCTGCTTCAGTAGTGCCACGATGTTTTTCGGCAATAATATGTTCCATCTCAAAGCTAAATAGTGCCGCACTCTGAGGAAATAAGCAGTACTCACACCTTTGGTTCGCTCTTTCAATTACGAATTTCCGTAATTGGGCTGATACATAAGTCATGGGTTTTGGCGTAATTGCTCGAAGGTATGAGCTTTTGCCATACGGACAAGATGTTCTATGGTCAGATAGCGTTCTAGTTCCGCTTCACCTTTGGCTGAAAGTGTTCCTGCTTTACTTTGTGCTAGCAAATCACTGACACGAGCCTGAAATTCTGGTGAGGGTCGGATTGCTAGAATTTGTTCTGGTGTAGGCTGACTGGCTAACAATCCAATAATCTGTTTCTCATCGAGAAAATTGCCAGACTGTTCGCTCAATAACTCTTTTAGACCGCGTTCTACTATCTCTTGTAAACGGTCTTGGAACTGCTGTAATTGCTGTCCTAGTTCCTCAGATACCTCAACAGTGATTTGCATCGTCTAGCTCTGTTATTTTTTAAATCTATCTATTAGCTATAAGTCTAGCTATAAATCAATCTATTAGTTTAATTTGATCAGTATCTGGTATAACTAGTTTACTGCGATCGCACTCTGAACAACTGTGTCTAATGAGCGATCGCACTCCTGTTCTGTCTCCTTCTAACGGTACAATTTCTCTGGGTTTTTCTCTGCGTGGTCTATTTGATTAATAAAGTGCTACAAGTGACATTTGTAATCCAAAAATTGTGTTGATAATGAAGTAGCGATCGCTTATTTAGCAGAAAATTTGCTTGAAAAACCAAGAAAATCAGGGCTTTTACGAATAATATTTACGTATGTTAATATTGTTTTGTTTAGGTACGGATATTCAGTATGGTTCCCATAAAGACCGTTCTAAAAAATTCAGAGCAAGTCACTCGGTTGTTTTCTCATCTGGAATTTGATGGAAAAAAACTCAATCATCAACCGGGTAGTGTATTGGGAAGTACTGCATTGATTGCAGGAACCACTGTTGGGGCTGGGATTCTGGCTCTACCAGCCGTTACCCTGCCATCTGGTATTGTACCATCCACATCTGGACTCATTGCTGTTTGGCTCTACGCTTTAGTTTCGGGGTTATTGGTTGCAGAAGTTACCTTAAACACGATGCGAACAGAAGGGCTTTCAAGTATAGGTTTTTTAGGAGTTGTTGAAAAGATCCTTGGTAAGGTGGGAGCGCGAATTGCTGGCGGTGCATATTTATTCATGCACTATGCTCTGTTGGTGGCATACATCACCGAAGGCGGAGAGATTTTAGGAACGGCGGCGACAAAATTCTGGGGTATGCAGATATTGCCTACGTGGATGGGCACAATGGCTTTCACGCTCTTATTTGGTGGCATTATGTATCTTGGGCGAGAAAAGTTTATTGAGAAATTAAACAGCGCCTTTGTCGGAATTGTCATCGTTTCCTTCTTAGGACTATTATTTCTGGGAGGAAGGCATATTCAGAGTGCCCAACTATTATTTCAAAACTGGAGTGCCCTCGGCAGTGCCATTTCAGTCATGTCTGTAGCGTTGTTTTTCCAAAACGTTGTGCCGCTGGTTGTGACGCAACTCGAAGGGGATGCGCGCAAAATTCGTCAATCCATCTTTATTGGTTCTGTAATTCCTCTGATTATGTTCTTGGCGTGGAATGCCGTAATTTTAGGAAGCGTCAGTCCCGATATGCTACATAGCGCTTCTGATGGTACAAGTGTTTTCGATCCACTACAAACTCTCCGAGGAGGTAGTGCGGGGCAATGGTTAGGAGTCCTAGTATCCATTTTTTCAGAGTTTGCGATCGTCACATCATTCATTGGATTTGTGTACGGGTTGCTGGATTTGTTCAAAGATATTTTCCTACCTGCACAGTGGCAACTTTCTAGCCGCTTACCTCTCTATTCGCTGGTTCTTTTCCCTCCCATGACTCTGGGAACGCTTAACCCCAGCATCTTTTTTACTGCCCTAGATTACACTGGAACATTTAGTATTTCAGTTCTTGGTGGAATTATTCCGGCGTTAATGAGTTGGAAGCAACGTCAAGAACAAGAAAACTCAGATAGCACAAATCAACCACTCGTTCCTGGTGGAAAGGTGACACTCATTGCGATCGTTGGAGTGGCATTAGCTATGATCGGAAGACAAATTCTGTCAATTTACACAAAATAAAACCATCAATAAAAATTATGTGCTACAAAAACTATAAATTGTAGTATAAATATGCTAACCACAATTAAACTGCAACATCAGAGTCAAATGACAAATGACCAATGACCAATGACTACTTAATCAAATGAGTGATTCTCGCCTCGTCAAAATCAGCAAATATCTCAGCAAATATCTGCGACATACACCGGATGCCATTGGCATTAAACTTGCTCCTGGTGGTTGGGTTGCTGTTGATGACTTACTTAGCGCTTGTGCGCAAAATAAGTTTCCGATTACCCGCGAGGAATTACAAGTGGTAGTTGAATTAAATGAGAAACAACGCTTTTCTTTTGATTCTACAGGTAATCTTATTCGTGCAAACCAAGGACATAGTGTAAAAGTCGATTTACAATTAGAAGCTGTTGTTCCTCCAGATGAGCTTTATCACGGCACGGGACATAAATCTGTAGAGTTAATTCTGCAAACAGGACTTTGCAAAATGTCCCGGCATCATGTCCATTTATCAAAGGATATAGAAACAGCACAAACTGTTGGTGCAAGACATGGAAAACCAGTGGTTTTTGCTGTAAATACTGCGGCAATGCATCAGGCAGGTTACATCTTTTATTGTTCTGCTAATGGTGTTTGGTTAGTCGATCGCGTGCCACCTGAGTATCTACAAAGAATTTGAATTTTAACAAAATAGAATATTTAACCGATATTTGCCAAGAAGTTACATAATGCAGAAGTTGCAACAATTACTGCATTTTTGAATTGAACTCAGATCGATGTAACCATAGCGCTTGTACTCCTAATACTGTATTCTCTGATAGATTAGCGTCTGCAAAACAGGGATTAAGAGTAATTCCATTCCGGTTTACAGCAGAAAAAGTAACTTTATAGATTTGTCTATAAAATTACAAACTCTCAATAGTAAAAATACTATCAATCTCTTAGCCTACTCACCCAATGTAGGTTAAAAATCTCACCAAACAAACATTTTAGATTTATCCAAACCCCAAGATGCCTTCTAAGCGAATCTTGTTTATCAGTAACGGCCACGGAGAGGACAACCATACCTCTCATGTTATTCAGACCCTGCGCCAATTGTGTCCTTCTCTTGAAATGGCGGCAATGCCGATTGTGGGTGAAGGAAGAGCTTACCGCAGCTTGGATATTCCCATTATTGGTCCCACACAAACAATGCCCTCTGGCGGATTCTTTTACATGAAGCGCCTCTATATGCTCAAAGACTTTCAATCGGGATTGATTGGGTTAACGTGGCGACAATTACAAGCGGTGTTGCAGTATGCTCCTAACTGCGATTTAATTATGTCTACTGGAGATTTTGTCTCCCAAACATTTGCTTACTTAACAAAGCGTCCCTTCGTTTCGTTTATCTCTTGTCTTTCTGCCCTCTATGAAGGGCAATTGCGTATTAATCCACTGCTGTGGCACGATCTTAATTCTTCCCGATGTCTGGCAGTTTTTACTAGAGATTCCTATACGGCTTCGGATCTCCAACGGCAAGGTATAGCTAAGGCTAGGTTTGGTGGGATTCCGGCTTTAGATCGCGTTGTCCCCACTGGCAAAGACTTGTACCTGAAACCGGATATTCCTGCGATCGCAATCTTACCAGGATCGCGGATGCCGGAAGCCGCGCGAAATTTCAGCTTGCAGTTGCAACTGGTGATAGAAATCGCCAAGGTGATGCCTGAGTCAGGATTCCAGTTTCGCGCTGCCTTAGTACCAAATTTGATGGAGCAATTAGACGACATTGCTAAAAGTCAAGGTTGGCAACTGAATCAAGGCATACTCACCTATTATCCTCCAGGAAGTTCTGCTGCGGAATCACCGCTTGTAGAAGTGAGATGTTACTCAGATGCCTTCAGTGATATCTTGTATTACTCTACCCTCGTCATTGGTATGGCAGGGTTGGCAGTGGATCTAGCTGTAGCGATGGGGAAACCGATCATCCAGATTCCCGGAGAGGGCCCTCAATTTACCTATCAATTTGCAGAAGCGCAAACGCGCCTGTCGGGCATTTCGGCTCAAACCATCGGCACTAAGCCAGCAACCCCTGAGATTCTCAAGCAAGCAGCTAACCGAGTAGTTGAAACTTTACAAGATTCAGACTACCTCGCTAAGTGCAAAGTAAATGGCCCTGAGCGATTTGGCCCACCCGGCGCATCTGAGAGAATTGCCCGCTTTCTACTAAACTCTCTAGGAGAAACTGAGTAGAATATTGCGTCAGAATTCAGGAGTCGGCACGGTTGGGTAACATGGTGTGGTAGGCTAACGCCGTAATGCATCTCAATTCTGAATCCTGACTCCTGACTCCTGACTCCTGACTCCTGAATTCTTACTTACCTATGAAAGTCCGCTCTAGTTACTGGCAACTGTTGCCTTATCTCTGGCCCCAATGGCCGCTGTTAATCCGGGGATTGGCTTGTATCTTAGGATTTGTGTTATTCACCGTAGCAGTGCCCTATTTAGCAGGTCAGGTCGCTTTTAATCTTGGTCAGGGAAATGTTAACCAGATTGCCTACTGGCTCGGACTAGCCACTTTGGTATTTTTTGTTCGAGGGCTTTGTCAATACGGGCAGAATGTCTTTATGATCGCTGCTACTCTGAACATGGTTTTAAACTTGCGTAAGCGGGTTTATGCTCACCTGCACAAACTTGGATTAGATTACTTTGAAACGACACAGACGGGAGACCTGACTTATCGTCTAACTGAAGATATCGATCGCGTCGGCGAAATTGTAGACAAGTTATCCCATCAGTTTCTTTCCAATTTGTTGCAGTTAATTGCGATTCCCATTTACATGCTCTACCTGAATTGGCCGCTCACTCTTGCGGGTTTGATTTTGGCTCCTTTAATGGCTTGGTTGATCGGGCAATTTGGTCAGCGATTACTCGTGCTATCTCGCCAGAGCCAAAATCAGGTTTCCAATTTGTCGGCGATGCTAACTGAAGTATTTAGCGGAATTCGCGTTGTTCAGGCTTTTGGAGCACAAGAATATGAAGTAAAGCGATTCAATAAAGAAGCAGAAATCAATCGCCAAGCTAAGTATCGCGCTCTACAACTCAAATCCATTCAGTTTCCCGTTGTCGGTTTTTTGGAAGCAGTTAGTATTATACTGCTGTTTTTATTAGGAGGATGGCAGATTTCTCAGGGACAACTAACCACTCAAGGGTTTATCAGTTTCTTAGCTGCTGTGGCTTTACTGATTCAGCCAATCGACATGCTAATTAGCAATTACAACGAGTACAAACAGACCGAAGCTTCTGTTGAACGCATCTTTGAACTGATGGCGAAGGAACCTAGTATCAGCGAAAAATTGAATGCTCAGGCAATGCCACGAGTTATGGGCAAGGTAGAGTATCGTCATGTCGATTTCGCCTACAATCCCGACCAGCCAGTGCTTAAGGATCTCTGCTTGAACGCTTCTCCTGGTGATGTCATTGCCTTGGTTGGTTCTTCTGGAGCAGGCAAATCGACGTTAATTAACCTTTTACTTCGCTTTTATGACCCTCAGAGGGGTCAAATTCTGGTCGATGATATTGATATCCGCGACGTTACACTCACCAGCCTGCGCCATCAAATTGGCATCGTTCCCCAAGATGTTACTCTTTTTTCGGGAACGATCGCTGAAAATATCGGTTACGGTCAGGAAAAATTAGATTTAGCAGCGATTCAGGAAGCAGCAAAGATTGCTAACGCTCACTCCTTTATCACCCAGTTTTCTCAGGGTTATCATACCTGGGTGGGAGAGCGTGGAGTTAACCTATCGGGAGGACAACGCCAAAGATTAGCGATCGCCAGAGCAGTTGCCAACGATCCTCGAATTCTCATCCTGGATGAGGCCACCTCTGCCCTCGATTCTGAATCAGAAGCACTAGTTCAAGAAGCACTAGAACGAGTGATGCAAAATCGTACCGTGTTTATTATCGCCCATCGCTTGAGCAGCGTTCGTCGAGCTGACTGCATTCTCGTAATCGAACAAGGAGAGGTGGTTGAAGCTGGTACTCACACCTCCCTGTTGTCTCAAGAAGGACGGTATGCCCGTTTTTACGCCCAACAGTTCTACTCTACAGATGAGTAGTAGTCTGTCAATAAATGAGTAATGAGTAATGAGTAATGAGTAATGAGTAATACCCATTACTTATTACTTATTACTCATTACTTCAAAATTAAAGACAGTTGGAGTCGGCGATTTATCGCGTCTCTCTAACTTTTTCAAATCAACATCCCAGCAATACAAGCGGTGATAAAACCCGCTAACAATCCAGCAATCATTGACCTTACACCCATGCGAGCTAAGTCATGCTGCCGATTAGGTGCTATCCCCGCAATGCCACCAATGGTAATACCAATTGAACCGATATTTGCAAAGTTACATAATGCGTAAGTTGTAATAATTACTGCACGTTGAGAGATTTTTCCACTTTCAATTAGTCCCTTTAAATCCAAAAAAGCAATAAACTCATTCAAAATTGTTTTTGTACCCAATAAAGCCCCAACTTGCCGACAATCAGCCCAAGGTACGCCCATTAGCCACGCCACGGGAGCCATCAAAAAAGACAAAATCCACTGTAATGAGAGTTGCTGTAAGCCCACAAATGCCCCTAACCATCCCAAAAGTGCATTCAGGGCAGCCAATAACCCTAAAAAGGCGATAATCATCACCCCAACATTAACTGCTAGCTTCACGCCGTCAATTGCTCCAGTGGTAGCAGCATCAATTACATTTACATAATTGGTTTCTATATATGCTTTTGCTTTGCCAGCCGTCTCCGATACTTCTGTTTCTGGGTAAAGTAATTTTGATACCACCAACGAAGTGGGAGCAGTCATAAAAAAAGCAGCAATTAGGTGTTCTGCTGGGATGCCAAAGGAAAGATATGCTCCTAGTACTCCCGCCGCAATTGTGGCAAAACCACCCGTCATTACGGCATGGAGTTCCGATTGCGTCATATTCGCTATATAAGGTTTAACCATCAGTGCCGACTCTGTTGGCCCCAAAAAGATGTTACCCGCACAAGATAAAGATTCAGAACCCGATGTTTTCATCGTTTTCATCATTACCCACGCCATCACGTTTACGACTCGTTGTAAAATGCTGTAGTAATACAAGACGCTGATAAAAGCAGAGAAAAAGATAATTGTCGGCAGCACTTGGAAAGCAAAGAAATGATCTTTAAAATTTTCTCCAAAGACAAATTTTGCACCAACATCAGAAAATGCTAAAAATTGACCGACAATATCTCCCAGAGATTTAAACACATTTAAACCCCAAGGAGTTTTAAGAATCACAAGTGCAAACAAAAATTCCAATCCCAAACCCCATACGACTATGCGCCAACGCACCGCACGACGATTAACAGAGAAAGCGTAGGATATACTGAGAAAAACTAAAATTCCCAACGCAGAGATGGCGCGTTCCATGTTTACTCCCGGAAGGTATTGTTAAGGCACTTAGTCACAGAGCATACACAAAATCTGCCTTTTTTTGTGGTTTTGTAGTCAATTACCAGAGTTTTGATCCTGTAAATAAGAATTTAGCGATGTCTACGACGGGCTACGCCTACGCACATTCATATCTTGTTACAAAATAGTCTTCCCAAACCTTAAGCACATTTGTATTAATAGGAACAATCAATGTAAACAGGAAAAAATTAACCTTGGAGGAAAAAGAGAACTATGGTGGCGCTGATCGGTTATCAAATACATGAGCTAATTTATTCGGGATCTAAAACCCTAGTGCATCGCGGTATTAGAGAATCAGATAAAAAGCCGGTAGTAATTAAACTGTTGCGACGTGAGTATCCGACATTTTACGAACTCGTGCGGTTTCGCAATCAGTACACCATTGCGAAAAATCTAGATATTGACGGCATTATTAAAACTTATAGCCTGGAGAACTATCAAAACAGCTATGCCTTAGTTATGGAAGACTTGGGTGGCATTTCTCTCCAAGAAGAAATGCTGAGGTGGGGAGATAAGGGGATGGGGAGAACTGCTGATGGGTTACAGGCATTTTTTCATATTGCTTTGCAAATTGTCTCAATTCTTGATGGGCTGTATCACAATCGGGTGATTCACAAAGACATCAAACCCGCCAATATTTTGATTAACCCTACCACAAAAGACATAAGACTGATCGATTTTAGTATTGCCTCTTTACTTTCCAGAGAAACGCAAACTCTGACTAATCCAAATATTCTAGAAGGGACGTTAGCATACCTTTCTCCCGAACAAACCGGACGAATGAACCGGGGAATTGACTATCGCAGCGACTTTTATTCTTTGGGTGTCACCTTTTTTGAACTCCTCACCGGACAGTTACCTTTTATCACAGATGAACCGATGGAGTTGGTGTATTGTCACTTGGCAAAGCTTCCTCCACAGGTACATAGTCTCAATCCCAACATTCCGCCAATTCTGTCTGAAATTATCGGCAAACTGATGTCAAAAAACGCCGAAGATAGGTATCAGAGTGCATTGGGGTTGAAGTATGACTTAGACATTTGCTGGCGTCAGTGGCGAGAAACTGGCAGAATCGATCTGTTTGAGTTAGGAGTGCGGGATATTTGCGATCGCTTCATCATCCCAGAAAAGCTCTATGGTCGGCAAGCAGAAGTAGAAAGCTTACTCGCAGCATTTGATAGAGTAGCTAACCCCCCTGAATCCCCCCTTAGCAAGGGGGGACTAAGGGGGGTAGAAATGATTTTAGTAGCAGGTTTCTCTGGTATTGGTAAAACTGCCGTTGTTAACGAAGTTCATAAACCCATTGTGCGACAACGGGGTTATTTTATCAAAGGGAAATATGACCAATTCCAACGCAACATTCCCTTGGGAGCTTTTGTCCAAGCATTTCGAGATTTAATGAGGCAATTACTGAGTGAAACTGATGCTCAACTTGAACAATGGAAAGTCGCAATTTTAACAGCTTTAGGTGAAAATGCTCAGGTAATTATCGAAGTTATTCCCGAACTAGAAAAAATTATTGGGCAACAACCGCGAGTCTCTGAACTTTCAGGGACTGCTGGACAAAATCGTTTCAATTTACTGTTTCAGAAATTTATCCAAGTTTTCACAACCAAAGAGCATCCTTTAGTGATGTTTATCGATGATTTGCAATGGGCAGACTCAGCATCTTTGAAGTTGATGCAATTACTGATGATTGAAGCTGAAATTAACTATATGTTAGTGATTGGTGCTTATCGGGATAATGAAGTTTATCCAGGACATCCGTTAATATTAACATTAGGAGAAATTCATAAATATAGAGATTGTCTTAATACTATTACATTAGTAAATCTTAAGCGCACAGATGCAAATCATCTAATTAATGATACTCTTAAATGTAACCTACCAATTACCCAAAGCCTCACAGAATTAATATATCAAAAAACTCAAGGAAACCCATTATTCACTAATCAATTCCTCAAATTTTTGCACGAAAAAAAGTTAATTAACTATAACTTTGATATGGGTCATTGGCAATGTGATATTGCTCAGATTAAAGCATTAACATTTACTAATGATTTGGTAGAGTTTATGGTGCTTCAATTGCAGAAGTTACCAGAAGCAACTCAAAAAGTTTTGCAGCTTGCAGCTTCTATTGATAATCAGTTTGACTTAGCAACTCTTGCAATTGTCCATGAAAAATCTCTATCAGAGACAGCAGCAGACTTATGGAAAGCTTTGCAAGAAGGTTTAGTCATTCCTACAACTGAAGTTTACAAGTTTTATCAACAGGAATTAGAAGAATCTATAATTACTTCTGATTCTTCGATGCTCAATTCTACTTCTTGCTCCTACAAGTTTTTGCACGACCGCGTTCAACAAGCTGCTTATTCTCTAATTCCTGAAAATCAAAAACAGACAGTACACCTCAAAATTGGGCGATTAATGTTGAGGAATATCTCGCTTGAAGAACGCGAAGAACATTTGTTTAAATTAGTCAATCAGTTAAACTTAGGAGTTGAATTAATTACTCAATCAGAGGAACGAGAAGAACTGGCAAAATTAAACCTAACTGCAAGTCATAAAGCCAAAATTTCGACTGCTTATGAAGCCGCTGTAGAATACACAAATTTTGGAATTAAGTTACTCACAGAAGATTGTTGGCAACATCAGTATGAGTTGGCATTAACACTATACTCAACCTCTGCCGAAGTCGCCCATCTTAACGGTGATTTTGAACAGACGGAACAATGTATACAAGTAATATTACAACATGGCAAAACACTGATCGATCAAGTCAAAGCCTACGAAGTCAGAATTTTATCTCAGGTAGCACAAAACAGAATGTGGGAAGCTATAAAAACGGGACTCCATGTTCTTAAAATATTGGGAATAGAACTGCCGGAACAGCCAACACCAGAAGATATTAACCGTGGACTACAGGAGACACAATTAGCTTTAGATGGTAAATCTATTGAAGGGTTACTAGAGTTAAAATTAATGACTGAGCCAGATAAGTTAGCAGCCATGAATATTTTGACAAATATTGCTGCTGCTGCTTATCTAGTTATCCCAGAACTCTATCCCTTAATATTATTTAAACAGGTTAATTTATCCCTCAATTATGGAAATACTGCTAATTCGCTTTATGGATATTCATCTTATGGGCTGATTCTTGGCGGGATTGTAGGAGATATTGATTCAGGTTATCAATTCGGTCAACTAAGTCTAAAACTATTAGATAAATTAAATGCTAAAGAATTCATTGCTAAAACATATATGATTGTTTATGGCTGTTTGAATCATTGGAAAAAGCATCTTAATGAACTTTTAATTCCTATACAATCAGCTTATTATAGCGGGGTAGAAATAGGAGATTTAGAATTTGCAGGTTACTGTGCATGTAATTATTCTTTGAGTTCATATTTTGCTGGTAAAGAATTATCTTCTCTAGCACAGGAAATAGGAAATTATAGTCAAGGACTCGCACAAATTCGTCAAGAACCATCCTTACATAAAAATGAACTCTATCGGCAAGTAGTGCTTAACTTACTCTCAAAAAATCAAAACCCTTGCCGCTTAATCGGTGATGCTTACAATGAAGAAACCATGTTGCCGCTTCATCTCCAAGGCAACGATCAAACTATGATTTGTTCGTTGTATTTTAATAAATTGGTTCTTTGTTATTTATTTGCTGACTATACTCATGCTATTGAAAATGCTGATTTAGTACAGAATTATTTAGAAAGTCTTCTTGGAAGTATTATCCTTGCTCTATTTCATTTCTATGATTCTCTGAGCCAATTAGCCGTATATTATGATGCTTCTGAAGATAAGCAAGTATTGATTCTCAAAAGGGTTACAGCCAATCAGGAAAAAATCCAGAACTGGGCGCATCATGCGCCGATGAATCATTTACATAAGTTTCATTTAGTGGAGGCTGAACGCTATCGTATTCTCGGCGAATATATTCAAGCAATGGAAATGTACGATCGCGCCATTCAAGGAGCAAAAGAAAACGAATATATCCAAGAAGAAGCTCTCGCTCACGAACTCGCTGCCAAATTTTATTTAGGATGGGGTAAAGAGCAAATTGCCCAAACCTATCTGACAAACGCTTACTACTGCTATGTTCGTTGGGGCGCTAAAGCCAAAGTTTATGATTTAGAAAAACGTTATCCTCAATTACTCGCCCCGATTCTCCAATCGGAAACAATTCGCCTCCATTCCACAGAAATAGCATCTACTCTCCATAATAAAATGCCTCTGTCTAGTTTTAATGCTGGTGCAACAATTTCATCTAGTAGCACCAGCATTTCCGAAGCTTTAGATTTAGCAAGTGTTCTCAAAGCCTCTCACGCACTATCTAGCGAAATTCATTTAGAAAAGTTGTTCTCGACACTAATGCAAGTGGTGATGGAGAATACCGGAGCGAAAAAATCTGCTTTAATTTTACTTAAGGATAATGTTTGGGCGATCGAAGCAATCGCAACATTCCAGAAAGCGCCAACTATTCTGCAATC
This sequence comes from Nostoc sp. LEGE 12454, assembly GCF_056620565.1. Lineage (NCBI taxonomy): Bacteria > Bacillati > Cyanobacteriota > Cyanophyceae > Nostocales > Nostocaceae > Nostoc > Nostoc sp. LEGE 12454. The sequence continues at coordinate 155,704 of NZ_JBWQXL010000009.1, read as the reverse complement.
TATTCCCATTGAGTTTAGCCAAGATATTCCTCTAACTCCAATTAACTATGTCAAACGCACCTTAGAAACATTGGTAATTGATGATGCGACTGCGAACAATTCCTTCACCTCCGACTCCTACATTATCCGACAACAACCCAAGAGTTTGCTGTGTACCCCCATTCTCCATCAAGGGAAGTTAATCGGCATCCTTTACTTAGAAAATAATCTCATTGCCGGAGTATTTACCCATGATAGACTCCAAGTAATCAATTTATTGTGTTCGCAAGCTGCTATTTCCTTAGAAAATGCTTCTCTCTATCAGCGATCGCAAGAGAATGCCCAACAATTAGAACACTCGCTTACAGATTTAAAACAAATGCAACTACAACTGGTGCAAAATGAGAAAATGTCAGCATTAGGTAATTTAGTTGCAGGTGTAGCCCACGAAATCAATAATCCTGTAGGCTTTATTGCAGGTAATATTCAACCTGCTGTTGATTTGGTTGAAGATTTGTTTCATCTCATCGAGCTTTATCAAGAAAAGTTTCCGAATCCGGGTGTAGAAATTGAAGAAGAAATTGCCGAAATTGACCTAGAATATATCCGAGAAGATTTGCCAAAAATGATTTCTTCGATGAAACTAGGTATCGATCGAATTCGGAGTATTAGCAACAGTTTGCGAACCTTTTCCAGAGCAGATACAGAAAATAAAGTTGATTTTAATATTCACGATGGTATCGATAGTGCAATTTTGATTCTGAAGCATCGCTTAAAAGCATCGGAACTACATCCAAAAATTAAAATAGTTAAAAAATACGGGAATATATCTTTAGTCAAATGTTTTCCTGGGCAACTGAATCAAGTATTTATGAATTTATTGGCAAATGCCATTGATGCCTTAGAGGAGTCTAATATTGGACATAATTTTCACGATATTAATAATAAAATTGAGATTAAAACTTGTTTTAGTGAAGACAAACATCAAGTTTTAATTTACATTCAAGATAATGGTATGGGAATGTCTGATGAAGTTAAACAAAAGATTTTTGACCATTTATTTACAACTAAATCTGTCGGTAAAGGTACAGGATTAGGATTAGCGATCGCCCGGCAAATTATTGTAGAAAAACATGGCGGTACTCTAGATGTTAATTCCGTACAAGGAGAGGGTACAGAATTTGTGATTCAAATTCCGATTTAAAACTACGCCTCTTGGCGCGGATAGCCAAAGCTAAGATGGCTGCCAATGAGTGTGTAGAAGTCATTTGGCGCGTGTGCTGCACCCCCTGCGCAACCCGGAACTTTGCACTTATCGCTAACAATTTGGGCGACTTTAGAAAGCTCACTGGTGTGTGGTGTCATGTCCCATCCTTCGCCACCATAGCTTGTGGTTTTTTCAATGTTATGCAAAACGATCGCTTCCAGCTGCCAACCATTGATTTTACACTCGCCCAAGCGATAAATTTTAGACAATGCTGGATCTGATAAAGCTAAACGTAACTCTTTTTCTATTTGTACAAAGTCAGGCTTTTCGGGCTGTATCTGCAAGTAAGCAAGCAATTCTGCGGCTGAAGTGCCACTTCTAAAAAACACCGATGCGTAACCGTCTCCCCCAGAAACGATTCTCCAATCAACTAAAGTGAGTTCTGGTGACTGCGCCAGCGCCACAATCAATGAAGTGTCAGTTTGGTTATCTGTGCCAGTTATCCCACCATAACCAGACTCGATGCCAAAATTGCGATCGCAAACACCAATGATTTGCCAGGTATAGTGTGCAACAGTAACTATAGGTTCATCTTTTTGTATACCCGACACTACTTCAGCATAGTTGCTCTGGTCAACATACAAATCGTAAGAACCTGGAGTATTGGAGTTTTCACATGGCGCATTGATTAATTTGCCAACAAAGTGGCAGCGTTCAAAACCAGACAGTGGATGCTGGCGCACCAAAGCAGCAAGGCGTTCAGCATCAGATAGAGCAAAAGTAGCGTTGAAATAGTAATGAGGCCCTTGTCTGCACTCTTTGATTTCCCAGAACCAATCCTGAAATGTACTCACTATGTAAAGATACACACAACGACATAACGATGAAGATAACAGCAATCAGCAGCTATCTAAATATACAGACTCACCGAAAGAAACGCTCATAATTCCTCGCGGCCACATCTCTAATGAGTGGGTGTGGGCGTTGAAAAAGCCACGTAATAATAGCTTATTTTTGCCATCTATGACAGAGCCAATTACTTGTAGATTGGGAAAATGGCTACGGTTGCACCATTTACAATCTATACATCTACCGTTGCATAATCATCACTGACGGCAATCAAAACATTCTGGATAGTGAAATTTACCATATTTAACCTTGATTAAGTAATTGTATTTTGACTTGAATTTCAAGTTACAAAATAGAAAATGGTGTTGGGTACTGGAATTTTATGAATTTACCATTACGGACATTGGGAGTTGCACCAAATGCGTGGACAGTGAATGATGCGATCGCAGATATCACTCGTCCTCAAAAGACCCCACAACCCGTTATCTTATCAACAGAAACTAAAACCCTGCGCCTAGACTTGGCAAAGACTGCTATCCTTGTCATTGATATGCAAAACGACTTCTGTCACCCTGATGGTTGGTTAGCGCATATCGGTGTAGACGTAACTCCAGCGCGTCAGCCTATTGAACCTTTGAACAACTTACTTCCAGAACTGCGTGAGGTTGGCGTTCCAGTCATTTGGATAAATTGGGGTAATCGTCCCGACTTGCTCAATATTAGTGCTAATTCGCGCCACGTCTATAATCCCACAGGGGAAGGTGTGGGATTGGGCGATCCACTACCAAGCAATGGTGCTAGAGTACTCATGGCAGGTAGTTGGGCAGCGGCAGTAGTAAACGAGCTAGAACAGATACCCGAAGATATTCGTGTGGATAAATACCGCATGAGTGGGTTTTGGGATACACCCTTAGATAGTATCTTGCGGAATTTGGGAAGGACAACATTATTTTTTGCTGGTGTTAATGCCGATCAATGTGTGCTAACTACCTTATGTGATGCCAACTTCTTAGGATATGACTGCGTATTAGTTAAAGACTGCACCGCGACAACTTCTCCTGAATATTGTTGGCAGGCGACGTTGTACAACGTTAAACAATGCTTTGGTTTTGTCAGTGACTCTCAAGCAATTTTAACAGCGCTGCAAAAGAGTGAGGAGTGAGAAATATTTAGTAATTAGTGATTTTGTGATTTAGAGGTACAACTAACAACTTAATATTCAAGACTTGGATTTTAGGAACTTTCATACCCATCGATAACTTCAGAGGGGATAAAAAAATGTACGCTACTAGTTGTGTAATTCCGGTGATCAAATCTCCCAAAGATTACCAAGTATATCGCATCAGTCCTAATGACTCTAATCGGTTAGCAATTATCTTTGATTCGACAAATGCTAATACTTCTTTGACTTGCTGCATAGAAATTTTTGATGTTGGTGGACAAACACCGCCAAATCGCCATCAGTGGGCGGTGGAAATGTTTTTCGTTCTCAAAGGGGAAGCGATCGCCATGTGTGACGGCAAAAGTACCACGATAAAAGCTGGAGATAGTTTATTGGTGCCTCCCACTGGTACTCATTTGATTAAAAATACTGGTTCTACTCGCTTGTACACGTTGACTGTTATGGTTCCCAATGAAAATTTTTCGGAATTGATTCGTAGTGGGATTCCGGCGGAGTTAGATGAAGAAGATATGGCAGTAATAGGGAGATTTGATGCTTTGATGCCCAGTTAAAATAATTTTTATAGCAGTTCTCAGTTGAGTGAGGTACAAAAACCCCACCCCTAACCCCCTCCCGGCAAACGATAAGCAGGGTGGTTTCATACAACGAGAAGAAAAACTAAAACTGGGTTTCAAAGCCTCTCTCCGCTTCGGGCAGAGGTTTGGAGAGGGATCAAAATCTATGGTTATACATGAAGAATCAAGACTTATGTATTTTTCTTTTTTCGTATGAAACCACCCTGCCTCCCCGCAAGGGATAAGGGGCTATGACATACCTCAATACTGCTCGGTTAAGAATTTATCTGTTGAGGCAAGCAGTTATTGAGCAGGGAGGTTCAATTATTGTTGTGCGATTTACCAGGCTTGTTGATGAAGTTGGCGATTCTCTCTCTCATGGGAGTGATGAAAAAGCGCTAAATTAGTGGGTAAAGCTAAGTCTCCCGTAACCTAAAATGTCTCTTACCGTAGCAACTGATCCCATACCTTTATCACCTGATTCTGATGGTGTTGTGCGTGTTAGTAATACTCGCGTAACTCTTGATACTGTAGTTACCGCCTTCTTGGAGGGTGTTACAGCAGAAGAGATTGTCGAGCAATATCCATCTCTTCAGCTTGCAGATGTGTACTCGGTGATAGGCTACTACCTTCGACGGAAAACTGAAGTTGATGCTTATCTAAAAATTCGACAAGAGCGTGGCATCCAAATTCGTCAAGAAAATGAGCGTCGTTTCAATCCAATTGGAATACGCGATCGCCTCATGGCAAGACTTACCCACCAAGGGCAGAGTTGAAATGCTGCGCCTTTTAGCAGACGAGAACTTTAACAACCAAATTGTTCGGGGTATTCTTCGACGAAAATCTGAGATTGATATTGTTAGAGTTCAGGATGTAGGTTTGTCCAAAACTGATGATCGAGTCATTCTGGAATGGGCGGCGCAACAGGGCCGGGTTCTATTAACTCATGATGTAGAAACAATAACTCGATATGCTTACGAGCGTGTACAGGCAGGGTTAGAAATGCCAGGGGTATTTGAGATTAGTCGCAGCGTCTCAGTGGGATTGGCAATTGAAGACATATTGTTGATCGCGGAGGGAAGTTTTAAGGGCGAATGGGAAGGACAAGTGCAATATCTCCCTCTTCGTTAAAGTCTCAGCGCGGTTTAACGATTCAAAGATTTCCCAGGTTTGTTGATATGGCGATCGCCATCTATAAATAACACCAAGAGATATAGGGAAAATTCTACATAATCCTTCTGCAAAGGGTGATTATACGGAAAAATACTGTATAATCTCAAAATATGAATATAACAAAGAAAATTTTCCTATATTCTAACAAAAGCTAGGTGTAATGCTTTTGTATCGTTAAGCTAATAATCATTAAAATTGCATACCTCCGTATCCCCGTTGTACCGCTTTAAGTTATTAGTTGTGACGGTATTTCGAGAAGATGGTTAATATTTCAAACAAGTCTAATTACTGTCTTTTTGAAATCATTTGTTTAACAACGCCAACAAAACGTTCCATGTCGCCTTGGATAATGGCTCCCATTGTTGAGACTCGAAAGATTGATTGAGCTAAATTTCCCTGTCCAGAATAAATGATATAATCTCGTGCTTTCAGTTGGTCGTGAAATTCTTCATAGCTGAAACCGTTTGGTAAGTGGTAGGCATTCAAGACAACGGATGAACTGCCAAGAGGAAGTAGGGGTTTAATTCCGATTGAGGCTAACCCGTCTCTGACTAAGGTGGCAAGTTGGTTGTAATGGCTGTGTCTAGCACGCCAACCTCCTGCTTCTGCCATTTCTTCCAAAGCTTCTGTTAAGGCATAAAATGTCTGTACTGATTGCGTAAAAGGTGTGCCACCTCGGTCTTGTTGCTGGCAATAGGTTGCTAAATCTAAATATAAGGTGCGGGGAATGGTGTCTACTGACGGCAGTGCATCCCGTTGCAGGATAACAAAAGACGTTCCGGGAACACCATGCAGACATTTATTCGCTGTCGCAGCGCAAGCGGTGATTCCCCAATCTGCAAAATTTAATTCCTCAGCACCAAAGCTGCTGACTGCATCTACTAATAGTTTGATGCGGCGTTCTTGACAAATTGGCGCAAGTTCCGCCAAATTATTTAAGCGGCCGGTAGTAGTTTCGTGATGGACGATCGCAAGATGGGTGATATCGGCGTTTTCATCCAGTAGTTTGATTAAAGCGTTGATATCTATTTCGGCATCCCAAGGATGGGAAAGTGTGATGTAATCAATGCCGTGAATTTTGGCGATTTTGGATAGTCGTTCGCCATATACACCGTTTTCAATTACCAGCAATTTCCCGTCTGTGGGTACTAAACTACTTATCATCGCTTCCATCGCAGCCGTACCAGAACCCGTGAGGAGAACTGCTGCCCAGCCATCGCTTCCAAGACCATAAACTTGAAGTAGCTGTTCGCGGATTCTGCTTTGAAGTTGGGAAAATTCCACCTCACGATGACACAAATCAGGGCGTAACAGGGCATTTCTGACGCGATCGCTTAAATTAACGGGGCCGGGATTTAGTAAAATCATTTTGTCATTTGTCATTGGTCATTTGTCATTAATAAATTAAGAGTTTGTACTTTGAATTGATTAATTACGAACTTGTACTGAGCGTAGCCGAAGTATTACGAATTACGAATTACCAATGTGTTTCATGAAGCGTTGTAAAACTTCTTCCGGGGTGAGGTTGGGTCTGGGTAGCTTTTCTAAAGTTCCGGGACGGATTTTTAAATGAGCGAATTTAGGTCTAGTGTTAGCATCTGCGGTAAATAAGGCATCTAAAAGGGCGGGATCGTCTCCGGCTAATGTCACGCCATAACCGCAGGCTTCGGCAATTTTGGCAAAGGAGATACCCGCAGAAACGGTGGCTTGTGCGCCTGTGGAATCGTGGACTTCATTATCTAAAAGAATATGGGTCAAGTTAGCACCGCCATAAGTGCCGATGGTAGCAAAATTACCCATTCGCATTAATGCTGCCCCATCGCCATCAATTACTACTACCTTGAGGTCTGGACGTGCTAAGGATAATCCCAATCCCATTGAGGAAGCGCAGCCCATCGATCCGACCATATAAAGATGATTGGCGCTGTCTTTACTAGCAAAGAGTTCGCGTCCTGTGTATCCGGTGGTGGCAATTACTACAGTGTTTTCTGGAACGGTAAGTTCCACAATCCGAGCTAATGCTTCGCTGCGAGAAATCCGTTGTTCTTTGCGATCGCGAAAAAAGCTTTGCTGAATATGAGCGCTATTACTATTTTCTCGTTCGGGGATAGAAGAACGGGTGAGCGTATGGGGGGCGATCGCTCCTTTACGCATGATTAAAGCATAAGGACAGCGTTCTTGTTGCATATAGGCTGTGGCTCTTTGTAGAACGGGTTCTATTTGTGCTGCATCTGTGGGAAAAAATTCCCAAGGTATAGTCATTGTTTGCAGCAATTTATCTGTGATTTGCCCCATTAATTGATGTTGCGGTTCATCTTGTAATAGGCGATCGCCTCGCAGGGTACAAATCAGCAGCAGTGGAATCCGAAAAATATAAGTGAGGGAGGTTAGCGGGTTAACTGCATTTCCCAAACCAGAGTTTTGCATCATCACCACTCCTGGTTTACCAGCAATTGCGGCTCCAGCTGCGATCGCTACAGCATCTCCCTCATTGGCTGCGGAGATGTATCTAAGTTGAACGTCATTGATGACGTAGTTAATAAAAGGCGTGAGAAAAGAACAGGGTACGCCAGTGTACCACCCAAAGCCAAGATTACGCGCAGCTTCTACAAATTCTTCTGCCTGGATCATAATTAAAAATTTACAGCAATTTTCAGAGATTTAGACGATTGAGATGGGGAGTGGGAAGTTGGGAGTAGGGAGGAAAGATTATTACTTCGACTTTAGAAAGCCAAACTTGAGCTTCAGAACTCAAAACTTTAACCTCAAAGCTTCGTTGATGAACCTCAAAGCTTCGTTGGTGAACCTCAAAGCTTCGTTGATGAACCTCAGAGCTTCGTCGATGAACCTCAAAGCTTCGTTGATGAACCTCAGAGCTTCGTCGATGAACCTCAAAGCTTCGTCGATGAACCTCAGAGCTTCGTTGATGAACCTCAAAGCTTCGTCGATGAACCTCAGAGCTTCGTCGATGAACCTCAGAGCTTCGTTGATGAACCTCAAAGCTTCGTTGATGAACCTCAGAGGTTGTTTGAAAAGTAGTTAGCTGTGATTTTAGGCACTTGTTGATCCCCCCTAACCCCCCTTAAAAAGGGGGGAACCGGAATCAAAGTCCCCTTTTTTAAAAGGGAACCGGAATCAAAGTCCCCTTTTTTAAAGGGGAACCGGAATTAAAGTCCCCCTTTTTAAGGGGGATTTAGGGGGATCTAGAACCTTTTGCTACCAACAATAGGAATTGTCAAACATCCTCTCAGAGCTTCGTTGATGAACTTCAGAGTTCAAAATTTCCACCTGCTCACCCCCCACTTTCTATTGTTTTAATTGAAAAGCAAGGTCAAGATCGTCTAAAGAATTAACATCTAACCAGTTACCGCGAATATAAAGTACCTTGATCGGTTTGCCTTGCTCGATTAAATAATTGCATAATTCTGGCAAACCCAGACTGTTAAATTCCGGTCGTTTTTGCAATTCATTGAGTGCTTCACTAACCCATTGTCTACCTTGACTCCGCAAACGCAGCATCCCAATCCAGCGGCCACTAGACTTTCCTAATTGCGTTTGTGTGGTTTTAGAAATATCCAACAGGTTGACATCCTGTCCAAACAGAGAAAGATCGTCTGGAATTGAGCAATAGGCGTAATCAGGTGAACCGCTAACAGACTTATTGTTGGCTACAGAATCAACTACAGCCACAATTTCTCCAGGACATTCTAATAAATCTCGCAGGATGTAGCTTCTAAATAGTAAATCGCCGTAAAGCACCAGCATTTCTTCGCCAAAGCTGGCTTGAGCTACGGCTAAGGATGCTAATTCTCCCGTTGTTTCATAATCTGGGTTGCGGATGACTTTAGTCCCCGGAACATTGATGGTTTCTGCTTTGTAACCGGCGACAACGGTAATATCATTGATAGCAAGTTTCTTGAATTTGTCTACCAGTAACCTGAGTAAAGGTTTACCTCCAAGGGCTAACATTACTTTTGGCTTATCTTGCGTCAATCCGGCTAATTCTTGGCCTCTGCTAGCAGCCAAAACGATCGCTTGGGTATTTTGTCGTCCGTTGTTAAAGTAGCGTTTTTCAGCTTCTATAAGTTCATCCGCCCCTTGTAGCCGGAAGATTTCTTTTACGGGAGCGATATCATCTTCAATGTTGATTAAAGTTTCGCTGGCTTTCACTTCACGCGCGATCGCTTGCATACTAGCAACAGCAGCTCGAATCAGATGGTTTGCCCAAATGACCAAATTAACTTCAGCTTTGCGAAAAACATCAGTAGGCGTGCTGTAATATTTAGTCGGTATAAACACTAACGGGGAACGACCCGCCCATTCTTTAGCAAAGGCTAGCACTTGATCGGGGCGCGATGATTTACTGTGAATTAGGATGGCGTTTGCTCCGGCGGCGTGGTAAGCTTCAGCTCGGCGCAACGCTTCCGAAAGATCCCAGCCGGCAATTAAAGCTTCGAGTCGGGCGACAATGCAAAAATCTGGATCTGTCTGACTATCCTTACCCGCCTTAATTTTGCCGCAGAATTCATCAATTTCAGCCAAAGGTTGGCGACTACCGTTGATGAAACTATTGGTTTTGGGAAAAAGCTTATCTTCAATACAGACTCCAGCGATACCTCGCTGTTCTAACTTTTTCACCAGGCGACGCATATTATTAAAGTTGCCATAACCAGTATCCCCATCTAACAAAATCGGGATGCTGGTGACATCAGACATGAACTCCAGCATTTCCACAACTTGAGTCCAACTGGCTTCATTATTATCTCGAACGCCATATTGAGCCGAAAGGGCTAATCCACTCGCCCAAATTCCTTTAAATCCAGCCTCTTCCACAATCCGGGCGCTAATCCCATTGTGAGCTTCCATGATGAAGTCGAGTTGAGGCGATTCTAGTAATACCCGCAATTGGGCACATTTATTTAATTTTGCAGCGGTATCATTGGGTGCAAATATTTGATGCATTTATTCTGCTTTTTTCAACCTATATAATATTGCTGTTCTCAATTACATGGAATACAGACCTAACCCCCAGCCCCTTCCCTACTAGCGTTGGGGGGTAACATTCAAAGCCTCTCTCCTTTTAGGAGAGAGGTCAAACTGTAATGTATCCAAATCAAAACTACTATAAATAAAGATATTTTCAGACATTTTCTGCTACTTCTATCTGAGGTAAAATCTCGTTTTGGGCGCGTTGAATATCTTGGGGAAAATCGATTTCGAGCCAAGGGAATCCAGTGATGTCTTCGTAGCCAAATGTGTCTGGAGTTTCTAATAGCAGATCCCGAATTACTTCTTCATAAGGTTCATTATCCAGTCCGTCTGCAACATACTGTTCTGTGCGAGTAGCAAGACGTTGAGCAATAGCACTTTCAAAACGAAAGAATCCCACCGATTCACCGGCAAAATCATAAGCTAAACCAGGAGCTACTTGTTTACGAAACTCCACTAGATAATTATCTCTAACACAAAGCTTCACGGGTTCATCTCCCGGTTCAAAATCCCGATCTAATAAAAAGCTGTTGGGGATATTTGTCTTTACCAATCGTTCGATGATGCGGCGATCGCACAATACATCTGCATCCATTAATAATATGTCATCGCCAGCAACTAAATGCTGACGTACAGTCCAAAGGCTGATTACACTGCCTTTGGTGTAGTCAGGATTATAAATTGTACTGACCCAACTTTCGGCTCCTAATGCTTTGATTTCATCCTGAATTCTTTGTGCTTGATAACCCACAGCAATCACTACTTCATCAATTTGGTAATGACGGAGATTGTTAAAATGGCGCTCTAGTAGAGATTTGCCGTTAAATTTCAGTAAGCATTTGGGTTGGATTTCCCCGTCTTTACCTAAGCGTCGTCCAACACCAGCAGCTAAGATAATTGCCTTCATCGTCAAGTCACCAACAGTAGCTTAGACACCAGTAAATCTGGAAATTTTCCCAGTATTTTATAATGACTGTTTTTTGCTCAAGACAATATTTGTTAATTAATTCTTAACATGGAGGCAGTGTTTCGACTACGCTCAACAACCGGGCAGGAGGCAGGTGGTCACTGAGCGTAGTCGTTGGCGCAGCCTCTCGTAGAGAAGTGAGGCAAGAGGGATGTAAGATGGTGGTGCTAAAAGCGAAATACTTGGCGAAAACCAAAATAGGCGATGTCTACGACGGGTCGCTTTTTGGAGAATGAAAACGTAACACTATCAGAACTAGTACGCAGCCTTTTGGATGATTGCCTCTTTCAGGTAGCACAACGGCAGGTATTGGTATGGATGGCGATGGAAGATTGAACAACTTTTTGCTACTCTCAAAAAAGCTGGATTGAATATAGAAGCTACTCAGTTAGAGTCTGCGATCGCCATTCAACGCCTTACAATCCTAGCTTTGTCTGTAGCCGTCCGAACCTTACAAATGGTTGAGGGACGCGACAATATTCAAATTTCTGCCGCACTTACCTTTTGTGCAAAGCAGCAGCAATGCTTATTGGGACTTCAATCTTCTGTTGAAGGTGATACCAAAAAACTACAAAACCCTTATCCACAAGGTTGTTTAGCTTGGGCTAGTTGGATAATTGCTCGACTTGGTGGATGGTCTGGTTATACTTCTGCTAGACCTCCTAGAATGCCTACCCTTGTTCATGGTTTAAGACAATTTGAATCTATCTTTCTTGGCTGGAAACTCGCTGCTTGTGGACTTGTGTATACACGGTAGCCCAAAGGAGAGGGACTTTGAAATGGACTTTAAAATTGGCTCCCCTTCTCCCACACTTGGGAGAAGGAGTTGGGGGATGAGGGCTAGTACGCCACGGCAGAAATAGAGTAACTATTTAAAACCCCTAAAAAGCTGATTCAATAATACTTTTGACTTCCACTTTGCGGTACTAGTTTTACATTCGTGCAAGAGGTCTAATGCGTAAATCCTAAGTGGTTCTCAATGGCGTGGAATACAAGAAAAAGCCTACAAATCTGTTAGCAGCCTTGCTTTTCTCAGAATAAATGTCATTACGGTTTCTTTTTTGGAAATGATATCAGATCTAACTTCCATCCCTGATTGAATGGGATAGGATTTATCGCCCTTTTTTAAATAAAGTCTTTCTGCCTCAATTGTCACCTCATAGTAAGGCGCAATTGGATTGCCGTTCACTTGAGATGTAATAGCGTCGGCGGTTATGGCTCTGACAGCACCTTTGAGGATGCCGTAATCTGGGTACGGATAGGCAGAAAGCCGCATTTGTACCTCGCCCTCTGAACATTTTGTTACTTGTACAACTTTACACACCTGTACTTTGCTAATATCAGAAGCGGCAACACGGGCTTTGATGACCAGAGGTGCTTTATTAGGAGCAATTTGAGCGATCGCATCCCCAATCCGCACAACTTGCCCAGGATTCCGTAATTCTAGTTTCAGAATAGTACCTGCCTCGGAAGCCTGAATTACAGTTTTTTGCAGCTCTGTTGAGAGTTGTTTTAGCTCTTCTTGAGCGCTGCTGATTTGATTTTGAATTTCTACTTGACGCCCAATAAGTTCTTGTCTTTCTTTGTTCAATGCAGCTAGGGTAGACTCACCCTTTGCCTGTTCTTGGGCAATGCGTTCTTGGGCGATCTCCACATTTGCGCTAGTGGGATTGAGTCCAGCTTTGATCCGTTCTAATCTGGCAAGTGCTGCTTTGAAAGCTTGTTCTTTTTCCTTAATCTGTAGAGATGCGATCGCTCCAGTATTTGCTAACTGCTGATATCGCTTCAGTTCTTCCCTTGCTAACTCCACAGAAGCTTCTACTTCTTCCACTTCTGCCTTAGTGGTAATTCGCTTGTCTCCATAATCCCGTTGATTACGACTCAGGTCAGCTTGTGCAGAGATAACCGCCCGCCGCATCGAATTGGACTCAGCTGTGATTTGAGTCTGTAGCGCTCTTAGTTGTGCATCGATTTGCGTTCTTTGTAAATGATTCTGCCGGATATTGCCGGCAATTTGGCTTTTTTTACTTTGTAATTGGGTGTCGTAGAGCAGTGCAATCTCATCTCCCCTTTTCACAACTTGATTTTCTTTCACCCTAATGCTTCTAACCGTTCCCTCTACTGCTGCTTGCACTAACCGTATTTCTCCCGTGGGACGGACAGTACCATCTGCTCTCACTACTATGTTGTATTGAATGAAACTTGCAAGGCCGAAGGCAGCGCCAACACTTCCAATTAAAAATATCCCTCCCACCCTTGTCCAGATGCTGATTGGCGGAAGATATTCGTCGCTTTCAACTGGGCGGAGAAATTCTGGTTGGGGATCAATGAGCATGAGCGCTAAAAAGTATTTTGGTTATGCAAATAATCTCGCCAAAAAAATCTTGCTGGCTTTCGCTTAATAACCAAGACTTAGCCTGGATGTATTACTATGTAAAGACAAAATTCACATATATATAAGTTTAAACATCAACTAGCACATTTTAGGGTAAATACCAAACCTTTATAATCCTCCTCTTAATTTTACTCTTTTTTCATTTTATTGAAACAATTTTATGTAATGTGAAAAGCTTTTTCAGATAAATAAATAATTAAGCCAATATCAGCTTTTACCTATGAATATATCTTATAGTCATCAAGTTGGTTAGTGTATAAAATAGTCCAATGTACGAGTATCTTTGCGTGGTTACTTTTCTAACTAAGACAGAATTCACATATTTAAGTTCTTTAGTTACTTAAATAGAATTTGTATAAAAAAAATCTACTTTTTGATTCTTACTATTTACTCTCTATTTCTCTAGATAGTTGTAATTTGTATTTTTGTAGTATAAATACATAATCAATTCTATAAATTGTGTTTTAAATTACAATCAATCTTTTTATTTGTTATACAAAATAGTTTAAACATAGAATAATAGTTACTATTTTTTCAAAAATTTGTTTTTAAATAGGTTTTTGTTTAATTTATAAAATTGTATAAATACTAACTAAATAATATTTCTCTGGCAGAAGTATAATATATATTTCTTAAAGAATAGCTGCTTGACGAGGCTAATAGCAACCGTATAATAAATTTAACGGCACAAGAGAAGTTAACTAATACCTATTTTGATGTTTGTTACTTCAAATGTGACGTGAGTTTAATGCCAACAATCAAGTGAGAACTAAAACTATGGAAAGCACATTGTTTACTGCATTAACCACCAACGAAGAAGCCAATTTGTCTGGTGGTGGTTACTTTGGTGGTCCCTCTAAGAAGGTGAATGTAAATGTAGTAGTAGCAAAACAATATGCTAATGCTAAAGCAATAGGTTTTGGAGCAAAGGCATATGCTAGCAACACCATTATTATCGGCGACTAGGGCAATAGGCAATTTGTATGAAGTTTAGTAGAAGGGAAATAATAAACGTAAAGACACGATTAAGGTGTCTCTACTCAGGATAAAAGTTCACGTTTCAAGTAATTTACACTGTTGACGCAGGTTAAATTAATTTTGCGTGCGGCTTAATTGCTAATCGACTTAATCCTAGTAGCCATTAGCTGTTTCTCTATGGCAGTCATCCTAACATACGTTTATTCCTAGCCATCTACTTTTCTTTAAAAAAGTTAACAACGTGTTATTGATAATTACTAGTGGTAATTATCAATAACACTTTACATAGGCTTTTCGCTCACAATATCCATAACCTTTGATCAATCTTAAAAATAGGTAAGGATAGTAAAAATTAATACAGTTTGCATCAGCTTTTATTTAACAAAGTGAATTCAAAATAACTAACATAAGTTGCTGGTTACAGCCCTCTGAGCATCAAAATACGATATTCTGTCTAAGTATTAAAACTATAGTGTGACTAAACTATGGGCTAAATGTTTAACCATGCAGGGATAAGACCCTGCTATTTTTTTGGTTTTGTCACGATATAAATACTGGAGTGCGAAATGAAATACCAAGTTGTTACACAACATAGTGAAGAAGATTGTGGAGCGGCTTGTCTTGCTTCCATTGCCAAACATTATCAGCGCAACTTTACACTAAATCACATCCGGGAAGCGGTAGGCACTGGTCAATTAGGAACAACATTGTTAGGACTGAGGCGGGGAGCCGAAGCACTTGGTTTCAATGCGCGCTCGGTCAGAGCATCAAATGAAATATTAGACAAGATGAACCAAGCGCCACTGCCAGCAATCATTCACTGGAGAGGCTACCACTGGGTTGTTTTGTATGGCCAAAAAGGCAAGAAATATATAGTTGCCGACCCAGCAGCTAACATCCGTTATGTCTCTAAAAAAGAGTTAACGGAGGCTTGGTCAGATAAGGTGATGCTCTTGCTGGAGCCAGATTCGGTTCGCTTTTATGCTCAACCCGATGATAAAATTGACGGATTTGGGCGCTTTGTGCGGCGTGTATTGCCTTATGGAAACATACTATTCGAGGCTTTTCTCTGCGCTTTAATTATTGGTCTGCTTTCATTAGCTTCTCCCATCCTGCTCCAAATTCTGACGGATGATGTACTAGTTCGGGGTGACACCCAACTTCTTGCTGCTGTGATTATTGCTGTCGTGGCGATGAATGTTGTGTCAAGTAGTTTACAACTAGTTCAATCTAACCTGATTGCCCATTTTGCCCAACGGCTTGAGTTAGGATTAATTTTAGAATTTGCTAGGACAATCCTGCGGTTGCCTTTGACTTACTATGAATCGCGTCGTAGTGGCGAGATTGTGAGCAGATTGCAAGATATTCAACAAATTAATCAACTAATTTCTCAAGCCATTATTAGTCTGCCAAGCCAATTATTTATTGCAGTAGTTTCTTTAGGTTTCATGTTATTCTATAGCTGGAAACTTACCTTAGTTGGTGTGATTATTGCAATTGTAATGAGTTTGTCTACCATTGTTTTTCTGCCTACACTTCAACAAAAAATCAGAAGTGTCTTAGTCTTAGATGCAGAAAACCAAGGTGTTCTCGTTGAAAGCTTTAAAGGCGCCCTGACACTCAAAACTACTACCGCCGCTCCCCAGTTTTGGGAAGAATTTCAGAACCGATTTGGTCGTTTAGCAAATCAAACATTTCGTACAATTCAGATTGGAATTATTAACGGTATCTTCTCTAGCTTAGTTTCTAGTATTGGCAGTATTAGTCTGATTGGTTTCGGCAGCATCTTAGTTATTAGTAAAGAACTCAGCATCGGTCAACTGCTGGCATTTAACGGCATGAATGGTAATTTTTTAGCATTTATTAGTACTGCGCTCAACTTTATAGATGAATTCACTCGTGCCAAAACTGCCACGCAGCGCTTAACAGAAGTTATCGATTCCACGCCGGAAAATCAAGGCGATACTAAAAAACCTTTTACAAAGATTCCTAGCAATGCTAATATTATTTGCACAAATCTCAACTTTCACTATCCTGGGAGATTAGAGTTACTGCAAGATTTCTCCCTAACTATTCCTGGCGGTAAAGTTATTGCCTTAATTGGTACATCTGGCTGTGGTAAAAGTTCTCTTGCTAAACTGATTGCAGGATTATATACAGCTAATTCTGGTAATATTCGCATTGGTATTTATAATCTACAAGACTTAGCTCTTGATTGTTTGCGACAACAAGTAGTTCTTGTTCCCCAAGAAGCTCATTTTTGGAGTCGCTCTATTATTGATAATTTTCGGTTAGGTTCTCCTCACGTCACCTTTGAGCAAATTGTCAACGCTTGCCAAATTGCAGAGGCAGACGATTTTATTAGTAAACTACCTGAAAAATATCAAACTGTATTAGGTGAATTTGGGTCAAATATTTCTGGTGGACAACGGCAAAGATTGGCTATAGCAAGAGCCATCATCAACGATCCACCAGTCCTGATTTTAGATGAATCAACAGCTGGACTCGATCCAGTTAGTGAAGCTCAAGTTTTGAATCAGCTGTTGTTGCATCGCCAAGGCAAAACTACGATTCTGATTAGCCACCGTCCGAGAGTAATTGCCCGTGCTGATTGGATTGTGCTATTAAATCAAGGCAAATTACAAATCCAGGGAACTGTGGAAGATTTGTGTGCCCAACCAGGAAACCATTTAGACTTTTTAATTCCTTAATTAAGCTGATGGACTTTAGAGGTTGTTTGAAAAGTGGTTGGCTGTGATTTTAGGCACTAACTGATCCCCCCTAGCCCCCCTTAAAAAGGGGGGAACCGGAATCAAAGTCCCCCTTTTTTAAGGGGGATTTAGGGGGATCTAGAACGTTTTGTTACCGAGAAGAAAACTTTTCAAACATCGACAAAGTTTGAAGTACCTCAACACGACTTTGGAGTACCTCAACACGACTTTGGAGTACCTCAACACGACTTCGAAGTACCTCAACACGACTTTGGAGTACCTCAACACGACTTTGGAGTACCTCAACACGACTTTGGAGTACCTCAACACGACTTTGGAGTACCTCAACACGACTTTGGAGTACCTCAACACGACTTCGGAGAACCTCAACACGACTTCGGAGAACTTCAACACGATTTCGAGGTATCTGTTGCTTATATATAGGACTAGTATTTGATTTTTGAAAAAACTCAGCACAACTTCAAACCGAACTTACGAATATTTTCAACCGAGCAGTATTGGTATTTATCCTTGCTGCAAGTAAGTCGATTTAACTGTGGAGTAATAATGACTAATTACGTAAATGTACGGAGTGCGATTTTCAGCGGAATCATCAATTAGGAATTATATTGACTTACAGTTAGATCCCCGACTTTTCTAAGAAATTGGGGATCTTATTGTTCGCAAATGATTGAAGTTTACTATGGACGAGGCAAGTCTCAAGCATTACTTGGATGAACTCAAAGCTAAACCCAAACAAATTACTATTTATTCTAAAGTTTTGCCAGATAATTTTAGACAACGATCTAGCTATTTTTGATTGTTTTCAATCAATAAGAGTCATCAACCTTTCTTTTCAAGAAAACAGTAAATATACTGTTGCAATTATATGAGTTAGCTGAGAGTTCTAACTATTGCAACCATCAGCCAAAATGCTATATGTCTTTTTTGTTTCTAAACCATGAATTAGATATTACAATTTCCTAAAACAGGGCTATTTGTCAGGAAAGTGAGATATTTATACTGAGGGATTCATAAAAACTTATTTAAGAAAATCTTTTGTATATATATACTTGTCGTTAAGAAGTATTAAGAAATCCTGATTAAAGAATATTGCAATAGCTTGATTTAATTGCTAACGTGTGTATGACAGCAATGCTGATGAACGCTCGGATCTAGGAGAAATAAAATCTATGAGCTATACCCATTCAGCCAAGTGTGTTAGGCTTTGACGGGTTCAAAACGAGAAGTTTCTGCCTCATATAGACAACTATGAGGGATTGCAGATTAACCAAGAAATGTCTCATTGCTAAAGGCTTAGTTTCAGTTTGATTTCAATTGCGATTGATTATTTGTCTTACTTTGTGCTGACAAGTAAGTAGCTCTTGCTTGTGTATATCGGCAATAACGAAGAGTTTGGTAAGACTTAAATTTTGGAGAATAAAACTAATGGAGATTCAAGGTAAAGTTGCTCTAATTACAGGGGCTTCGCGTGGAATTGGACGAGCGATCGCCATCGAATTAGCGCAACAAGGCATCAAGCGGATGATATTGGTAGCACGCGATCGCCGCAAGTTATTGGAGGTAGCCAACGAAATCGAGGCTATGGGAACAGAAGCTGCGATCGTCGCCTTAGATTTGACGCAGACAATAGAAGTAAATATCGCTGTTGCTCAACTATGGCGCAATTACGGACAGATTCATCTGCTGGTTAATTGTGCAGGAGTCGCATACCAAAGCTCATTTTTGCAATCTAAAATGCCCCAAGTTCAAGAAGAACTTTCTGTGAACTTGTTAGGAATGTACAACCTCACTAGTTTGATTGCTCGACGTATGGCCAGCCAAAAACAAGGGACAATTGTCAATGTATCGAGCCTGATGGGGAAAGTGGCAGCACCGACGATGGCGACATACTCAGCAACCAAGTTTGCCATCTTAGGATTTACCCAAGCCTTGCGCCAAGAATTAGCCGAACACAATATTCGCGTCATTGCATTACTGCCTTCCCTGACAGACACAGACATGGTGCGCGATTTAAAATTATTTCGCTGGGCGATCCCCATGACTCCCCAGCAAGTGGCTAAAGCACTTGTCACCGGAATGCAGAATGATTCAGCAGAAATTTTAGTCGGATGGCAAAGTCATTTAGCCGTATTGTGTCAACGCCTCGCCCCTTGGTTGTTAGAGCTAATTTTACGAATAGCAACACCGCCAGCACCAAGCAAACAACGGCTGATTGAAAAACTTATCCCTTCGCGTAGCGTCTCGTAGAGAAGGGAAGACACCGAGGGCGATCGCTGACTCAACACTCCTGAATAAACTTGTCCGAAATCTTCAGTCTTTTGGCTTTACCGAATGGCACGCTTGAAAAGCTGAAAGCTCGTCTGGGCTATCTTGTTGGGGGTAGGGTGTTGGGTGTAGGGAAAAATCAAGAAAATTTTATATGAGTGGGGATAGAAATAAATTTTCTCCTCACTACACCCAACACCCGACACCCCACACCCAAAAGCTTGATATATAAGGGGTTTGCCGTTATCTTAGTGCCATTCTGGCTTTACCCTTGTGCAACAAAGTAAGGCTCACAGTGCCAAGAAATGCTAATAAGCTGAAAGTAGAAGTAGATTCAGGAACAGACTTGGAATTCTCAATTTTGATAACTTGTCCAAATCCAGGGCGATCGCCTCGGTTTGTCACGTAGATAGCATTATCAGCACCAATAGTTAAAGCAGTAGGAGATTCTAATCCATTGCCACTAAGAATAGTTGTGCGAGTTCCATCCCTTGCTATCTTAATTACAGAACCATCTAGATTACCTTTCCAGAGTGACTGATTCGCGTACTGCAAAGCATATAAATTACCCTGACTATCAAAATCTAAGTCAGTAAGTTGGGTAAAACCATCGGTATAAACTGTTGGTCGATCGTCAGCACCAACTCGATAAATTTTTGCTTCACCTTCTGGAAAAGGAAAACCAGTTAATTGACTAATATAATAAGCGCCATCTGGGCCTTTGGCGATATTTGTAGGTACTGCTTGGATTTCAAATGGCGATGACGATGCGCCAGAGGGAAAAATTGGATTAGTTAATGTCTGCCGGGGAATTGTGGCGATCGCTTTTAAATTACTTCCATCAGTCCCGACGCTGAGTAATTCATTAGCACCAGTATCAACTGCAACAATATTATTTCCATCTATAAGAAGAGAGAAGGGATTGCTAATTAGATCGCCTCCATCGGGATTATTTGCAAGTTCATAATTAGCTAAATCAGCCACACTAGTCCAGGAATTTGTATTGAAATTAGCAGTGATGATTTTTCCTAAATCAGTGTTACCTAATGTGGCTCGAAATGTGGGATCGGAAGCATACCCAACTGCAATATAAGGCTTGCCACTGGCATCAAATTTTATATCATGAGGCCCAGCAGTATCAGTACCATCTGGTAATGCTAAAGAAGGAAGTCCTGTAAGTATACGCTCTTGTGTACCATTTCCAATCTTTGTCACTGCACCAGTTGTGCCATAACATAAAGATTGACCTGCGGCACTCGGTGAAGGAACACAAGCTCCATTTCCGCCTGTTCCTGCTTCTGTGATGTAAAGGCTGCCGTCAGGGCCAAAACTTAGACCTCGTGGACTATTAAGACCATCGGCAATTACTGAAAATGACGCCGCCTCTGCTGCTTTTATTCCTGAAAAAGCAGCAATACAAACACTCAAAAATGTAATTCCAAATTGTTTTAGTTTCATGAGACTCCTCCTAAAATTGAATTTGCGTAAAGCATAGAATGGGAAATTTTATCTTGATAAAAAATAATATTTAATGTTTATAGTTTCTGTGGATTTTAGAGCTTATTTAAAAAAGGAAAACAGATTCAAATCTAGAAACCCAGATGAAATCTGAATTTCTGAATTTTGAGTTGTATCATACCATTTTCAAAAATCTTTGCAACATAATGAATCGGCTGTAAGGTCGTACATCTGTACGCCTCTAGCAACAAAATAAATAAGATTGCTGTATATTTTCTAACGTTTTTTATATAAGTGTGATATCTAAACTGTTGAATTACAGCGATCGCAGTTTACATCAATAGATAAAGTTGCAGATCAGAAATTGCTGTGCGATCGCATAATTAGACATACCTTGTTTCGGAGCAATCAGAAATGCTTTCCTTCCCCACAACCCTGACTCCTTTGCCCGAAATCATTGATGGCTTACCGAATATTTCTGGTTGGGAAACAGAGGTTCTCTCTGTGGTTAACCAAGATCGACCAGTATTTTTACCAACAACGAATCTGCGCTTAGAAGACGTAAATGCTGTGTTTGCGATCGCCTTACACATGCACCAGCCAACTATACCTGCTGGGAATGGCGGTACGCTCATCAGCAATCTGCAATATATGTTTGAACATCCCCATGAAGGGGATAACCACAATGCAGATCCTTTTGCCCATTGTTACAGCCGCATGGGTGACTTGATCCCCGAACTTGTAAGTCAAGGTTGCAATCCGCGTGTGATGTTGGATTACTCTGGTAATCTGCTGTGGGGACTGCGGCAAATGGGACGCGGTGATGTTCTGGATAACCTTAAACGGATTACTTGCGATCGCACTTACCAACCTTATGTAGAATGGCTGGGTACAATGTGGGGTCATGCAGTTATTCCTTCTACACCCATAGCAGATATTAAATTACATATCGTTGCATGGCAACATCACTTTGCCGCAATTTTTGGCTGGGAAGCACTAGCGCGAGTCAAAGGATTTTCGCCCCCAGAAATGCACCTACCAAATCACCCCGATGCTCTCTTTGAATTTGTGAAAGCGCTGAAAGAATGTGGATATCGCTGGCTACTTGTTCAAGAACATTCTGTAGAAACTCTTACCGGTCAATCTTTGACTCATAAACATTTACCACATCGTCTAATTGCTCGTAATTCTCAAGGCGAAACAATTAGCATCACAGCTTTAATTAAAACCCAAGGTTCTGATACTAAATTAGTTGCTCAGATGCAGCCTTATTATGAAGCGAAGACATTATCCAAACAACAAATTGGTAGTGTATTTGTGCCACCAATAGTTAGCCAAATTGGTGATGGTGAAAATGGCGGCGTGATGATGAATGAATTTCCTAGCGCTTTTAAACAAGCTTGGTGGGATATGGTAAATAATGGGGGAGGAAAATCAGGTGTTGTTGGAGTGTGCGGTACAGAATATTTAGAATTAATCGAAGCTGCTGGATGCAAACCTGAAGATTATCCCACTTGTCAGCCAGTGGGACAACATCAGATTTGGGAGCGAGTTTCACCAGATAATACTCAACCGCAGGCTGTAGAGAATGCCATTCAAGAATTAAAGCAAACAAACTCTAATTTTCATCTGGATGGAGCCTCGTGGACAAATCATATCAGTTGGGTAAAAGGATATGAAAATGTGTTGTCTCCCATGTATCAATTAAGCAGTTTATTCCATCAAAAATTTGATCCATTACAACAAGTTGACTCAGCAGAACCTGTAACCCGACAATCTCATTATCGTAATGTTCTTTTACATAATATGTTGCTGCAAACCAGTTGTTTTCGTTATTGGGGACAAGGTGCTTGGACCGATCACGCGCGGGAAATTTATCAACGTGGCGAAAATTTATTGCAGATGAATTGAATTGGAGGCTGGAACGCATATCGATTTTTAAGACTTGATCCTCCTTAAAAATTAGAGAATTAAACCTCCTTTTTTAAGGGGGTTGTGTCATTAATACATTGCATATTACAGTAAATGAAGTACACCCTTCCCCTGTTAAGGGGCTACGGTGAATTACCCCTCTTAATCCCCCCTTTACAAGGGGGGAAATAGCAAATCTAATTCCCTCCCTTAGAAAGGGGAGGGTTAGGGTGGGGTATTTTTATACCTCACCAAATCGTAATCTGCTGTAGTTTATAAATAGGCAGTAAAATGAAAAATCTTTATGAGATTTTAGAAATGATGAGACCAAGACCACAAATGTTTTTAGGACAGCGTTCCTTAACTGCGTTAGACGGCTTTATTGGTGGCTATTCTTTTGCTCTAGGGGAAAACGGGATCTTTTATGGAGAAGAGACACCTCCTTTTACACAGTTTCACGACTGGGTAGCTCGATATTATAAATGGTACGAATCAACAGCAGGATGGAAAAATATTATTCTCCGAGAAGTTGGAGACGAAGCAAAAGCATGTGATGTATTCTTTGAACTACTTGAATTATTTAAGCAAAGGTTTCCTGTACTTAAGTATCGTGTTTTCTTAAATCCAAACCATAAATCTACCGGAGCTATATATCGACGTATATGTATAGATGGGATAGAAAAAGACTTAGATCCACCTAAAGAAATTAGAATTGTGCAATATACAACAGATTCTGGCTTTTACCGTTTCGATGTATCCCTAGCCGGAGAAATTACAGAAATTGGCTATTTCGAGACAGAAAATTTAGTGATGGAAGAAGTTAAGAGAGAGTTTGAAGTTTCTTTAGATGAGTGGGAAACCTTAAATACTATCTAAGGATCTTAAAGTTATAAAAGAATACCTTGAACACGATCTCATGCTGATTTCAGAATCAGTATTTGAGCAATTATTTATTTGAAAAAATTGTTAATATATGAGTCATTTTTCTCAATATATCTTTTTATACGAGAGGTAACAATATTTCAAATTTTGTACCTATATCAATCTGTGAATGAAAATTCAATTTACCGCCATGTCTCACAGTGATAATTCGATAACTTACTGCTAAACCAGTATTTTTACCATTCTTTGTTTCCAGAGAAAAAGACTCCATAATTTGCTGTTTTAATTCTTCAGACATTCCAGAGCCATTGTCAGCAATGCGAATTAAAACCCAGCGAGAATCTGGTGCATCTGGGTTGCTTGCTTCTTGTGATATAACTTCTGTGGTAATCTCAATTCGGGGTTTTTGAACAGTCTTTGTCTCTTCTAAATGTAACTGCTGTCGCACTGCTTCATTGAGTAAAGTATCCACAACTTCACTTAAAATATTCATCAAAACCTGGTTTAATTGCCCCATAAAGCAATACACTGGGGGTAATTGACCGTAGTATTTGACGATTTCGATTTCTCCTTGAAGACGGCTATTAATTAATAAAATTATGCTATCTATACAGGCGTGTAAATCTACTGGCTTTGGAAAAAGTTCATCAATATGACAGAAATTTTGCAAGCTAGTAACGAGTTTTTTTAATCTTTCTGCTCCGGTGCGAATACTAGCAAGCGATCGCGACAAATCTTTTTCTAAAAAATCAAATTCAATCTCTTCTTTAATTTGATTAATTGCCGGAGAAACTGATGGTAACTCTTGCTCGTAAGCTGCGATTAGTTTGAGTAAATCTTGACTGTAGTTGGAAACATAAATTATGTTACCCCAAATAAAACCCACTGGGTCTAAAACTTCGTGGGCTACGCCGTCTACTAAACGCCCCAAGTTTGCCATTTTATCATTTTGAATCATTTGGGCTTGACTGCGTTCATAGCGGATCAGATTGTCGATTCCCCGAATTTGCCAAGAAATAATATTCAATTCTTGGACATCTAACAATCTATAAGCACCAGATTCGGTTTCTACTACAATTGGTTCTGCTAATAATTCTGGCGATCGCTTTAGGCTAAGTTGCATTGTTGTTAAAATCGATGTTGTATCAGTAACTAGCAACATCGGTGTCCGCACATAGCTGTAGAGAACAGCTAATGGTTGCTGAACAAATAACTCTTGTCCGAATGGACGAATCAAAAATTCTAGTAGTCGCCGCCGCGAAATCATCCCAATGAAATGTCCCTGTTCTACCAAAATTACTCCTGGTAGCAAGGGGTATTTGTCCAAAAAACTAGCCACTTCCATCCCGGTGTGGCTGATTTCCACCGAGAAGTTATACATTGGTAGTTCTTGGAGGGTTGAATCTAAACCAAGATCGCGATCGCTACCCTCAGACAAAAATGGTGGTGAAATTTGGCAACTGAATTCTTCTGGCACTAGACACCCTGATTTTTTCAAAGACAGGTAAAGAATAAGTTAATATTTTACATTCTGCCACCCTCAAAATCCGATTTTAGTTTAGGTATCTAATAAAACTAGTAGTCTGTCAAGCTGAAAATCTTTCTCAGGCGACTGGAAGTAATTGGCGTGCAATTGATAATCTGGGTGGAGAATATTGAAAAAGCGATGTCTACGACGGGCTACGCCTACGCAAGTTAAACTAAAAATAACCTTTACGAAGAGTGCAAAGGTAGCGTTATGACCTCTGTAACCAATCCACCCAATGCTCTCACTCCTTTTCCCTTCCCGGATCATACTCAACTTCCTGAGTCCAATGGTACGTTCGTGAAAAATTGGCAAGAGCATCCCCAAAGCCTTCTACTAACTGACTCAATTACACCCATCCTTAAGCAATTAAATCCTGAAGGTGAATACTGTATAGGGCAGGACTTAGGGATTTACTGGCGGTTGACCGATCCCCCTGAAAAAGGCGCAGAAGCACCAGATTGGTTTTATGTACCGAATGTACCATTTTTGCTCAATGGGCAAACGCGACGTTCTTATGTGATGTGGCGAGAGTTTATTGCCCCGTTGATTGTCTTAGAATTTGTCTCTGGGGACGGTAGTGAAGAACGAGATAAAACTCCTTTGAAGGGTAAATTTTGGATTTATGAGCAGGTGATTCGTCCTGCCTTCTACGGCATTTATGAAGCGAGTAAAGCCAGCCTAGAAGTGTATCATCTAATTGAAGGACAGTATCAAGTTTTACCAGCAAATGAACGAGGACATTATCCTATAGTTGCTTTGGGTGTTGAATTAGGTTTATGGCAGGGAGTTTATCAGAATGTAGAATTACCCTGGCTGCGTTGGTGGGATTTAGAAGGTAATTTGTTGTTGAGTGGGGATGAAAGAGCAGAACAGGAAAGTCAAAGAGCAGAGCAGGAATCCCAAAGAGCAGAACAAGAATCTCAAAGAGCCGATCGCCTAGCTGCCCAATTGCGAGCGCTCGGCGTTGAACCAGAAACCTAATACCGTACTACGAATTACGAATTACGAATTACGAATTACGAATTACGAATTACGAATTACGAATTACGAATTAAAAAAGGGCTGGTGTAAAAGAGTCATCTGTGGCTTAATTTGTTTAGACACAAATTTTTACTGCTACCAGGGTAATCACGATGACAAATAGACCTCCTTCCGAACCGGAGTCATCTCAAAAAACTGCCCTTGGCTTTGATGAATTTATAGCCATTCTGGTTGCCTTTACCACTATCGGAGCGATTCTTTTTTGGTCGTTGTCTCGCAGAGATTCTAGTTGGAACTTAAACGGGCTGCTGTTGCCTTCCTCCACTCCGTCTCCTAGTGTTCGACCAAATCCAGTATTGCCCTCTCCTACTGCCAAGGTAGAACCTTATACAGTCCCCAACAACGTTTTGCCCTATTCTCCACCTGAAGCTGTTGTTGAACCCAAGACACCTTCATTCCCAACTAACAGCGCAACTCCTTACCGCGCAATGTTACCATCTATTCTGGTAATTCCAACTCAATCTCCACGACCACAAACGCCTGTATCTCCTTCAACAGAACTTGAGTCATCACTCAAATCATCAGCTTTGCCTTTAGTAACTCCGGCAAAACCAAAATCAATCATTCCGCCGCCAATTGCATTTAACGATGTGCCTAATGACTTTTGGAGTCGGCGTTTTATAGACGTTCTTTCTGCCCGTGGGATTCTCAAAGGGTTTCCTGATTATTCTTTTAGACCAAATCAGCCTGTAAACCGCGCTGAATTTGCTGCCATACTAGAAAAAGCCTTTGACCAAGAACCGTCTAAGACTGCGATCGCATTTCAAGATGTACCAACAAAATTCTGGGCAACTTCAGCAATAGACCAAGCCATCAGTGCGGGATTTCTCAAGGGCTACCCGAAAAAAACCTTCAAACCACAACAAAATATTTCACGAGTGCAAGTTTTAGTTGCCCTTGTGAGTGGGTTGAATTTGAAAGCACCCACTTCCCCAAATCAGATTATCAGTGTCTATAAAGATGCTAAAGATATTCCACCTTATGCTATCGCCAAAATCGCTGCCGCTACAACCAATGGTCTGGTAGTTAACTACCCAAATCCCCAAGTCCTCGATCCCAACAAAGTAGCTAGTCGGGCGGAAGTGGCCGCGATGATTCATCAAGCTTTAGTCAAACGGGGCAAACTGGCGGCAATTACATCTCCGAATATAGTGCGTAGGGTTAGCCCAACCCAAGCATCGCCCAAAATATCTCCAGAACTTCCACAGACTCCAAAACCCAACCCAAAAGTTAAATTACCCACCGGAGGTTCGCCTCAATAATTACTAATTCGTAATTCGTAATTCGTAATTAAACCAAGGTTTGAGGAAGCGATCTTTACAGGTCGTAGCGTAGTGTTATGGGTGGAGGTTAACATCCCCATCTATAAGTTAATTACGAATAAAAATTGTTAATAAACTTCGTAGGAAACTTTGAGAGAAGACTGGACACCGACTTCCGGCGTCCAGTCTTCAGGGATTTGGAATTAGAGCGTACTTCTACAAAGAGCAAGCTACGCGTAGCGTCTCACAGAGAAGCGATAATTAGATATTAAGCTTCTGGAATTTGTTTGCCGACAACTTGTGATTTAAGAGTGGTGATTTCACTCGTTAACTCTTTCCTGGTTGAGGCTTTGAGTAAATAACGGTAAACAAACCAGGCAGAGTAACCAATACCGATCAGCTCAAAAGTAGGTGCTACCAAAGGGATATCATTCAAAGCATCTAATATTGCCAAGAGTACCTTAACGGCAACAATTGATCCTACAATTAAACCAACTGTTACCAGGGGTTGCTTATATTGATTAAAGAAGCTTCCCAGATAATCTGGTAATGTTGCTAAAAAGGTAGAAATCTGCTCCCCGTATTTTACCCATTCGTCTTGAGGCTGTGCCGGAGGCTGGAGTTTGGTGATGGTTCCTGTTTGGCTGTTGATTTCTGCCACTGTAGTCTCTTTAGATGGGGTTTCGGTAAATTCTTGTTCTGGCATTTTCACTCCTATTAATTTGACAGT
Organism: Nostoc sp. LEGE 12454; assembly: GCF_056620565.1. NCBI lineage: Bacteria > Bacillati > Cyanobacteriota > Cyanophyceae > Nostocales > Nostocaceae > Nostoc > Nostoc sp. LEGE 12454. The sequence continues at coordinate 127,618 of NZ_JBWQXL010000009.1, read as the reverse complement.
TGAGTTTTTCTAATCGGGATAATTACAACCAAAAGGTTGTTGATTAGGTAATGTACTTGTGAATCAGTACAATTTGGTGAAAGGCACAAAAAGATTTTAGTGTCCTATAACCATAGTTGCCCCATACTATCTACTGCATCAACTACAAGATAGACAGTCAGTAGGAGGATAGAACTCAGAAGGCAGCAGGATGTATTATAATCAACTTCCTGAGTTCTATTTTTGGAATCAACCGGAATCCTCAGGTTGTGATTATCCCATTCCGTGTCATTTGCTCATAATCGTACTAAATCTAAGTACAAATCATGCAAAAATCACTCCACTTCTCATTTATATAAGCCTAGAAGCCGATTTTACCGGATATTAAAGCTATCTTAAGCCGCGTTCGTCAATTCACGCATTCGTATTGATATTAATACGTAATAAAAATTTTTGTGCGTTAATATAGACTAGACTTTTAACCTATTGTATGATATATGTGCCTGGAATGTCGGGAGACAAAGGGATAAACAAAACTCACCGCTCTTTTGCCCAATCCCCAATTTGCAACAAGTATAAAACCTTTTGTTTTTTTCCTGATTGTATTAATTTTATAAGAAAGCAATAAGGTAGAGTAATGGCGTAGGCGATCGCAAGAACTCATTGCTTGCTATTAACCGCATATTGTGGAAAGTAGTGTAGTAAGGAGAAGACGCTCTCAGGCGGGTCTTTGGTGGAGGAAACTATATCGTCGATCCTAAAAAAAATGAGTTATATTAACTTTAGTAATTATACTTAATTAGCTTGTTGTAAAATTTACTTATATAATTTAAGGTGATACTAATTATCTAGCAGGCAATGATTTGCTCTTGCGATAAAAGAAGATAATGTAGATGTTAATGACTAAATTAAGGTATTTTGACAATCTAGACTAATTTGATTATTTTTGCGGGAAGGCATGGAGGTTTGAGAAATGCCTTCCTCAACAGCCAACCCCTATTTACAGCAGTTCAGAAAGCAAAAAAGTGTCAGCTGAAGAGCCATCGACAGACGAACTCCCAACTATAGAATTTCCTTCACGAGGGAAACTCAAAGCTAGTTCTTGGCGTATCCATCAAAAAATTGGCTATGGGTACTTTGTAGCTATCGGAATTGGCTTTTTTGGTTCACTGACTGGGTTAGTGATTGCTAGTTACTACCGGGGAAGGGAAGTTAGACAATTCAATCAAGCTTATGAACAAGGACAACTACTGAGTAATTATAAAGATGCAGTAGTAGGGGCGCAATTACATAGTTCTAACCTAGTTGCTGTATTAGAAAATTCACAACAACTGCAAAGCAAAAAAGCTGATTTTCTGAAAAATGTTGAAAAAGCCAAGCAACTAGAGTCAAAAATTGGCGGATTTCTCGATAGTAAACCTAAAAGACTAGCAGCAACAAGTTCAACTTTACAGACTTTGTTGCTGGATTATAAGACTAATTTAAAAGCCTACGTTGACCAAATCGAGGTCGTCTTACAGAAAATTGACTCCCCAAAAGTGCAGCCTCAGAAGATTTCCTCGGCGCGATCGCAGTTATTAACAATAATGCGTGGTGAAACAGCCATGCGGCTAGAACAGCTTTCTCAAAGCTTGACTAACATCCTGCAAACTGCCCAAGATCAAGAGCAAGAAAGGCAAAAAGCCGTTGAGCAGGCAAGAATAGTTGAGCGATTGATCGTGATCGTGAGTATGCTGGTTTCAGTAGCGATCGCAGCTATTGTAGCTTGGCGTACCAGTCGAGCGATCGCTGAACCAGTGATCACTGTAACCCAAGTAGCTGAACAAGTTGCCAGGAAACATAATTTCGATTTGCGAGCGCCCGTTACCACTGAAGATGAAATTGGCCTACTCGCCAAATCTCTAAATCATCTGATTGAGCGAGTATCTCAGCGAACAAAAGAACTACAACAAGCTAAAGAATTAGCCGAAGCTGCTAGCAAAGCAAAAAGCGTATTTTTGGCCAATGTCAGCCACGAATTACGCACACCATTAAATGCTGTCATTGGCTTAAGCCAACTACTAGAAGACGACGCTACCGATCTTGGTTTATCGCCAGACTTTATCACCGACTTAGAAACAATTAACGCTGCTGGCAAGCATCTACTGCATTTGATTAACGAAATCCTCGACTTGTCAAAAATTGAAGCGGGGAAAATGACCCTGTATCCTGAGACATTCGAGATTGCGACGCTGATTCATAACGTTGTTCTCACAGTCAAACCAGCTATAGAAAAAAATGCCAATATTTTAGAAGTAAATTTTGATGAGCAACTTGGTACTATGTACGCCGATCAAACTAGGATGCGGCAGGTATTGTTAAACTTACTCAGCAACGCCAGTAAATTCACTACAAACGGCAAGGTGACGTTGACAGTCAACAGAGAAAAGGATGAATTCCGACCGGAGGCTCCTTTGGGCAGCATTATTTTCACCGTTACCGACACAGGTATCGGTATGTCTAACCGTCAACAGCAGCAGTTATTTCAACCTTTTACACAAGGGGATACTTCAACTACGAAAAAGTATGGAGGTACGGGACTGGGGTTGGCAATTAGCCGCCACTTTTGCCAGATGATGGGTGGTGAAATTATTGTCAAAAGTCAGCCAGGAATTGGCTCTACTTTCACTATTCGTCTGCCAATGACTGTGCAGGATTGAATGGGGTATTGGGCATCCCTTCGGCTTCTCTGTGAGACGCTACGCGTAGCTTGCTTCCCCAAAGGGGTACGCTCAGGGCAAGTGGGCATTGGGCATTAGTTACTTCTTCCCTGCCCCTCTGCCCCTCTGCCCCTCTGCCCCTCTGCCCCTCTGCCCCTCTGCCCCTCTGCCCCTCTGCCCCTCTGCCCCTCTGCCCCTCTGCTCCCCTGTTCCCCTAATCTGGGAATCCTCTGCCGAATTAAGTAATAATAGTCACCCTACCTGTATCCAAGTCGTAACGACCTCCGACAATTTTCAATTTGCCCGACTCCATCTGCTCAGTTAAGAGCTTTGATCGCTTCAATCGTTCAATTTGATATTGCACATTTGCCACTACAGCGTTTTCAACCGCATCACCCGGCTGATCCTTGACCCTTTTTAGGGCTGGCTTAATTGCCTTAACAAAAGTACTAATATCACCAGGTAATGATTCTTTTTTAACAGCTGCGGTTACTGCGCCACAACGCTCATGACCCATCACCATCAGCAGCGGAGAACCTAATAAGACAACTGCATATTCAATACTGCCGATCGCTTCATGTGTGGCAATATTTCCGGCAATCCGAACATCAAAAATGTCTCCAATGCCTTGATCGAAAACAATTTCTGCGGGTACTCGTGAATCCGCACAACTAAGAATAGTTGCAAATGGATGTTGAGCTTGAGCAACTTCGTGCAGCCGCAGCTCAGATTGATCGGGGTATTGAGGATGATGCTGAATAAATCGCTGATTTCCCTCTATCAGCTTTTGCAAAGCTGCATCGGGAGTGAGGGATTCAGTGGAAGTTGAGGGGATTTCGGCAGCTTTAGCCTGTTCTACCCGCCAGAGTAAATCGCTGGTAGATAGCATCACCCCAAATGCCCCGGTCATTCCTAACTTCAAAAAGTCACGACGTTCCATGAAATGCTTCATTGAATTTATAACTCTCTTACAGAGACGCGATACATCTGACAGAACGAATTTCCATCACATCGGAAACGTAGCAAGTACCTCCGAATTTATTCAGGAGTGGTCTGATATTTTCGACAACACGCTTGAGTTCGTCTGGCATACAAAACGCGAGGATGTAAACATTATCAAGCATGGTCATGTCTAAATCTTCTGTTGTTCCTCGTAATCCTTTACCAACAACATTTCTAATGACGGCGTGGTTATGTACACCTGACTTGTCTAAATTATCTAAAATTTTGGCAAGCTCAAAGGAGTTGGCGATAATTTCTATCTTTTTAACTACGTGCATATTATTACCTCCAGAATAGGTTAATTCCGTAGAGATATAGCGGAATTCCCACAATAATATTGAACGGAAATGTGACTGCTAGAGCGGTAGAAACATATAGGCTGGGATTTGCTTCAGGAACAGTCATCCGCATCGCTGCTGGCACAGCAATGTAAGAAGCGCTAGCACACAATACAGCGAATAACAGCGAATTTCCCTGAGGCATACCGATGAATTTGGCGATCGCTAACCCAATGCCTGCATTGAGTATTGGAATTAGTATGGCAAATAAAATCAGGAAAACTCCGGTTTTTTGCAAGTCTTTAATTCTTCTGGCAGCCACCAGTCCCATATCCAATAAAAAGAAGGTGAGAATGCCATAAAACAACCCTTGAGCAAAGGGTTCTAATACGTGCCAACCACGTTCTCCTGTCAAGACACCGATCAAGAGGCTACCGACTAGTAGAAAAACTGAACTATTAAGAAATGCTTCTTGCAAAACTTCCGACCAAGCAAACTCTCGCTTTTCATCGGCGGTAAATATACTTACCAAAATCAGACCAACAATGATCGCCGGAGATTCCATCAGGGCAAGAGCTGCTACCATGTAACCATCATACTGAATACCAAGCTCAGTTAAAAAAGCGCCGGCAGTGATGAAAGTGACGGCACTGATAGAACCGTAGGTTGCTGCGATCGCCGCAGCATCGTAAGTATCCAGTTTCCACTTTAAGATAAAAAAGGTGTAAATTGGAACAAAACAAGCCATCAACATTGCTGCTGCGAGTGTTAGAATCACTTCTTGATTCAGTCCGCTTTTGATTAGTTCTACCCCTCCTTTAAAACCAATTGCAAACAGCAAATACAACGAAAGGAGTTTAGGCACTGGTGGGGGAATTTCTAAATCGGACTTGACAAAAACAGCAGTCATGCCTAAAAAGAAAAACAAGATTGGCGGATTCAAAATGTTGGATACAATTAAGCTAAAATCCATATCCACCCCTCTTTATACTGGTAAAACCTGCAATTAAAGAAATTTTTCATCTTTAAAAATTTAACGGTTCAATGATGATGTATCGTGTATTGTTACCTAATGTCAATTGGGTACTTAAGGAGTGAATAGTCCGATTGGTGACTATACTCTCAGTTAGATATGTACAGCGTTTTGCAAGCAAATAAACCACGGTCTAGGAAACATTGTCATGTCCCCACGAAAACGTATTGGGGCAATTAAATTAATAAATTGCCCCTATTGTTGACAACAGAACAAGTTAGAGCTTGCTCATCATGTTTTGATGTTTGATTCCCCGTGGCTGATTTTACGACACAACGCGCCGGAATAACTAGTGGCTAAGTTTTCTACGTAGAAAAGTTAACGTATTGTCAGGGCAATTATGAATTGCCACAACACAAACTTTGTCTAAATCCCAGTATTTTTTGATTTACAAAACTGTTGTAAATCCTGCTTGCTCAAAATGCCGGTCAGATGTAAAGGCTTGAGTAATCCCCTCCTGTGTCATCACCGCAAAGCTAATACAGTCAGTTAGTCCCCAATCTTTATCAGGACGCTGGCTGTATAACATCCAACCTTCATCCAGCAATTTTTGGTCGAAAGGGATGATTCGCACACTTTTTAAAACTCTCAAACTGTTGATGAAAGCAACTGTCTGAATACGGCTGACTGGTGTACACAGAACATCTGCAACCTCCAATAGTACAAACTCTGTTGTCACCAAAGGCGTTTCTAAGCGCAGAAGTCTATCCATTACTTCAGTTGCCTGGTGATGAAGATTATCCCTAACATTAAGAAGGGCAATCCAGGCAGCTGTGAAGACAAAAACTTTCCTCAAGGTTATGATTCTCGCTTTGGCATTCCATAGAGATAATGGTCATGCTGGTGTGCCAAATCGTCAATATCTGTATCAACTGCACAGTTTTTAATCAACTGCCTCAGTTTATCCCAATCGGAGTCTTCTGGCATTGCTGGCTCAGGTGTGCGGTTTTCTTCGACAAACACAATTATCACTGACTGCCCCTCATGCCCTTCAATTGGTTCATTAGGATGAACCACACCGTTTTGGAATGTGCCTTTGACTGACAGCATAGGTTTTTCTTACTTCTACATAAATCGTGATACAGTACCATTCTGGTTAAGAAGATTGCCACACAATCTTTATTGACCAAGTTTCGTTAGGATATTGTAACCTGGGCAATAGCGACTCTCTATTGATGTGACACCAGGCAATCGCTTTTTCACATCCATGACAACAACCATCGACTTTCTCAGTCACCTTAACCCCAGCCAACGTCAAGCTGTCGAACATTACTGCGGCCCGTTGCTAGTTGTTGCTGGCGCAGGTTCCGGTAAAACACGAGCGCTGACTTATCGGATTGCAAATTTGATTCTGAAACACCGTGTCGATCCAGAAAATATCCTGGCGGTTACTTTTACCAATAAAGCCGCACGGGAGATGAAAGAACGGATTCAACGGCTGTTTGCTGAACAACTGGCAATGAAACAACATGGACAGCGGTTGGATTTGTTGACAGAATACCAACAAACGCAACTGCGATCGCAAGTTTACAAAAACACGATCAAAGATTTGTGGTGTGGCACTTTCCACAGTCTATTTTCTCGTATTCTTCGCTTTGATATTGAAAAATACGTAGACGAAAAAGGACGCAAGTGGAATCGTAATTTCTCTATATTTGATGAATCAGATGTAATAAGTCTGATCAAAGAAATCGTTAATAAAGAGCTAAATTTAGACGATAAGAAGTTTGACGCCCGCTCTGTCCGCTACGCTATTAGTAACGCTAAAAACCAAGGTTTATCGCCCCAAGAATTTGAGCAAGACCAGCCAAATTATCGCGGACGGGTAATTGGTCAAGTATACAATTTATATCAAGATAAGTTAGCACAAAACAACGCTCTCGACTTTGACGATCTAATTCTTGTACCTACTAGATTATTTCAACAAAACGAGCAGGTATTGGGTTATTGGCATCGTAAATTTCGTCATATCCTTGTAGATGAATATCAGGATACTAACCGCACTCAGTATCAACTGATTAATTTATTAGTTACTAATGGCGAAACCAAAAAGAGCGAATGGCAATGGGAAAATCGCTCAGTTTTTGTTGTTGGTGATGCAGACCAATCAATTTACAGCTTTCGGATGGCAGATTTCACCATCTTGCTAGGATTTCAGGAAGACTTTGGCGATGGTTTGGTAGATGATGACACCCGAACGATGGTTAAGCTAGAAGAAAACTATCGTTCTTGTGAAAACATTCTGCAAGCGGCTAATGAACTGATTGAAAATAACACCCAACGGATTGATAAAGTCCTGAAAGCGACGCGGGGAACGGGTGAACAGATTACTTGTCACAAAGCCGATGAAGAACTTGCAGAAGCGGCATTTGTAATTAATCAAATTAGCACTTTAGAACAGCAAAATCCAGAGTTAAACTGGGGTAGTTTTGCCATACTTTATCGGACGAATGCCCAATCTCGTCCCTTTGAAGAATTGCTGGTGAAATATCAAATTCCTTACACAGTTGTGGGGGGAATGAGGTTCTACGATCGCAAAGAAATTAAAGATGTCGTTGCTTATTTAAGAGCGATAAATAATCCGGCTGATACAGTCAGTTTATTACGAGTTATTAATACTCCCCGGCGGGGAATTGGCAAAACCACTATTGACGCTTTGATGAACGCATCTCAGCAATTAGGGACAACTTTGTGGGAAATACTCAGCGACGAAACATCAGTTAATACATTAGCTGGACGGGCGACAAAAGCTGTAAATAACTTTGCCGCTACGATCAGCCGTTGGCAAGCACAAGTCAGCACGCTTCCCGTGACTGAGGTTTTGCAAGGAATATTGGAAGATTCTGGTTACGTTCAAGATTTGATGAATCAAGGCACGGATGAAGCCACAGATCGGGTACAAAACGTTCAAGAACTTTATAACGCCGCGCTGCAATTTCAAGAAGAAAACGAAGAAATTTCCCTGCGAGACTTTCTGAGTAGTGCTGCCCTCAGTTCTGATTTGGATAACTTAAAAGAAGGACAGACAGCCGTTTCTTTGATGACTTTGCACGCATCCAAAGGTCTGGAATTTCCCGTAGTATTTTTGGTGGGATTAGAACAAGGGCTATTTCCCGGCTACCGATCGCTAAGTGACCCCGCATCTTTGGAAGAAGAACGCCGCTTGTGTTATGTGGGGATTACTCGCGCACAAGAAAGGTTATTTTTATCACACGCGCGGGAACGTCGTTTGTATGGTTCTCGTGAACCTGCAATGCGATCGCAATTTCTCGACGAATTACCAGAAGAATTATTATCTACCAAACGCGCGAGTCGTCAAAGTTATACCAAAAGTGCCTCTACTCCTAATGGGAAACAAGACTCAGCCCAGAATTGGCAAGTAGGCGATCGAGTATTACATAAAACTTTTGGTCTTGGTGAAATCACTCACGTCTTCGGAACGGGTAATAAGATGTCTGTAGCAATTAAATTTGCCAGTTTGGGACAAAAAATTGTTGACCCAAGAGTAGCACAGTTGCAACGAGTAGAGTAAGAGGTATATAAACGACCAGATAGACTATATTTTGATGGTGCGTTGCTACATAACAAGCTGTGTCAACTACAGAAGAAGCATTTATAACTCCAGAACGTGCTGGACTAACTAAAACTTGTTCATTAATAATTAAAATAGGAGTTTTATTAACTAAAACTCCTTCCTAACTTATCATTTTTGGACTTTCTATAATTAATGATTAAATCGATTAAATCCAACTTTAGTTTTACTTATCTAAAAACGAGTTAGTTGTAACTAAAACAGCAACATTTATAAGTTGAGCTTAAGTTGTATTAACTCCAGCTTCTTTTGAACTTATCAAAGGATGAGTTTTTGTAACTTGTTGTTTTTCATATTTCAATTTCTTCAAAGTGTTCAACAGTGGGAAATGGCTCATAAAAATGATGTAGAAGTTTTTTCCACTCTTGATACTCAGTAGAACTTCTAAATCCTAGAGTATGAGATTCTAAAGTTTCCCATCTGACAATTAATAAATATTTACCTTGAACTTCTATACATTTATGCAATTCATGGGATAAATATCCGTCCATTGAGGAAATAATTTTAGAAGCTTTTTTGAAAGTAGCTTCAAAATCGAATTCTAAACCGGGTTTAACATGAAGCATTACAGCCTCAAGAATCATATACTATTTGGTGAGAATTAAGTTAATACTATTTAGTATAATGTGAATCAAAAATAATTCTTGAGTAAATAGGTAATTGCAGCGCAAAACGGAGTGTATTGGTCATTAGCATCTAACTCCTGATAACCTTCAGCAAGCAGTTGTATTTCTATTTCAGTCAAACCTTCAGTAGCCAGCAATGCAGCATCAATTGCTACTCTACGCATCTTTTGCAGTTTGTCAATGTCAAGTGCAAGCTTCTTAATTGTTGTTTCAGCAATAGCTTTTTTACCTGGATTATCTGTCGGTTGAATTTCACCAGAAGCAGGATATTTAAAAAAATCAGTACAGTTTATTTCCAAAGGTGAAACCATCAAATTTTCATCGTACCAATACTTTTTCTTATGTCCGCAATGTACTGGAACAGTAGGAGGTTCTTCACTTTCTCCTTGACATGAAGCGATGAGATTTGTGTACTCAAGTGCCAGATTTGGATAAGTACTACGAGGTTTGAGGTGTTCTATGTGGCTAGTTGTTCTAGTAATACGCATTCCACAATAGCAACAGATATATCCTTGTTCCTTCAGTAGAGCATCATGTACAACAGGTTTTTCTGGTGTTTGAAAATTATCATCCCAGCTAGGTTTCCAATCATCATTTTCTTCAGCCTTCCAATTGGAAAATTTCTCTGGTTCCTGATTCTTTTTGATATACTTCATCGGTTGAGAATTTCCTTCCGCCGAATGAGTACATCCGCTTTGACAAATTCTGGTTCGTCTGCTCCAATTTCAATAGCCAATTGTTGACGTAATTGCCTAGCACCTTCAATATTTCCAGCATCAATTAGTCGAAAAAGCTCTAAAAGACTTTCCTTAATTTCCTGCGGACGTTCTGGAACACCCATGAGGTCTTCTAAAATGCGATTGCTGTCTCTCCCAAAGGAACTTTCTGGTCTTTTAGCAACAACACCTTCGTCTGTTTTTTCTAGAATATAAATTCCTTCAGGCTTGACTTGGCTAATTACTTGAGGCGAATGGGTGGTAACAATAAATTGGCAATTAGGGAATGTTCTTGTCAAAGCTGGAATAATTTCCCGTTGCCATTTAGGGTGTAGGTGGAGTTCAATTTCATCAATTAAAACAACACCACTACCTTGGAGTGGATCTGGTAAACTAGGGTTAGCGATCGCTAATCGTCTTGCTAAATCACCCACCATAGCCAGCAGGCATTTTTCTCCATCAGATAGCTGATTTACTATCAGTTCTTCACCTTTTTTGATTACAGTCATTCTTAAAGGAGAACGACGAACCCGTAACTTTGAGAAACTAGGTATCAATGAAGATATAGCTTGTCTAACTGCTTCTAACTGTGAATCTTGGTAAGTACGATTGTCTCGTAGTAACTCACTCTCTAAATCTTCTCGGTTTCTAAACCATTGAAAAAAAATTGCAAAGTCACTTCTGCTGCCCGTAAGAGCTTTTTCATAAGCATCTATTTGCTTAAACTGAGTTTTCTTTGGAATCTCTAGTCTAATATCAATAACTGCACGATTGACAGGATAGTATACTGTTAGAGGTAGGTTGTATTCAGGCTCATTTTGCCAATGACGCCAAATTGCATTAGCAGTAGACCTTATCAGTTCATGCATTGAATCTTCAGATACCCCATTACGACTTCGAGATATTTCCCAATCATCTTCTCCTCTACCTAATAAAATCGTAATACTCAGTCTTGTTAATGTGTCTTTATTAGAAATATCTAGTTCACTAAATGCCCTTACTTCCTCTTTTGTGGAAATACCTCCTATCCATTCCATAAAACGCGAAAGTAAAAGGGAAAGAGCATCAAGAATACTGGACTTACCTACACCGTTGATACCAATAAGCACAATAGGTTCCGTTAGATCAAATTCCAGGGTCAAATCGCCGATTCCACGGAAGGATTGCATTTTTAAGCGCTTGACTTTCATAATAACTAAGCTGATTTCAACTGAATAATACCTTTATCAAAAACGCGATTATTAGTAGCGATCGCACTTATTTCTATTCTATCTTTATACACTTCATAAGAAGCAAAACTTAAGTCACTGGTAGAATACCCTGTCCACTCAGAACGCCCTACAGGACGATTGCCAGCACCTGCACCACAAATTAAGTAAGTTGTACCATCAATAGCACGAGTGCGCTCATAATTATGTTCGTGGCCATTGATGTAAAGTTGAACGCCGTATTTTTTAAATAGGGGTGTAAAAGTTTTAATAAAATCTGGATTATTCCCATACTGACCCGATGAATAAATCGGATGATGACCAAACACTACTTTCCAAGGAGCATTACTAAGACTTAATTCTTTTTCTAACCAAGGCAGCTGGTTTTTCCAATCAGCATTACCGTTAGTATCTAAAGCAAAAAATTGCACAGTTCCCCGGCGAAATGTATAGTAACGTCCCTTCATATTAAAGCCAGCATATTTGACTTGTGGATCGCCATTGGCGGTACGAATATCGTGATTACCTAAACAAGCCTGAAATTTCACACCTTGCTTGAGTAAACCTTGATAAGGACGTTCAAAAACTGCATTAATTTTCTCAATTTCGCCGTTATTATAAATGTTGTCTCCAGCTAAAACGACTAAATCATAAGGATTTTTCTTATGATAAGCATTCATAGCTCCAGCCACAGCATACTGTCCTTTAGCCCCAGTTCCCGTATCTGCTACAGACACAAAACGTAATAACAAGTCTTTTTTAGCTGGGTTGGCGGCTATAGCTGTTGTTGAATCGCTAATATCAGCACTTTGATGATTTTGATGAGCTAACATCCAGCTTAAAAATCCTGTACCAATGGCGCTGACGCTACTTAAAAATAAAAATTGACGGCGTTTCAGTTTCATAAGTCACCAAATTTAATAAATAGTCAGTTTAGCGGAAACAATGAGCAATGAAGTGATACATTAATGCAAAAGAAGGCAGCACCAGTAATAATGTACGTTGTTTGTCTTTGATTCGCTGCTTTTGGTGAAAGTTCCATGTCACAAGACAATCAGTCAAAACCGACGGATGAGCAGATAACTCAACCTCCCCAAAAACCTTACCAGAGAGTTCAGCCATTTTGGAAGGCTAAAATTATCCAACTTCTCCAAGGGACGATTGGGGTTTTAGAAGTAACGGTGGAGAAACTGGAGACAGCACCCCCACCTGGTAGTGAGGAAAAACCAGGTTTTTTTCAGCAACTTCAGTTGCGATGGGGTGGATTGTTAAGGACAATCCGCTTGTTTTTACCATCAAATTTGTCAACAAAGTTATCAGATACAGCTTTGACGGGAATTGTGACTGGAGTTGCTGTAATTCTCGTTTGGACGACTACAACTGTATTTACTGGTAAACCTACGGAAATAGCAACCGTTCCCCCGGTTGAAGAGGTTCCCATACCAACACCAACGATAACTACTCCACCGGAATCAGTCGCACCAGAACCACAGCCGCCAGAGGAAATTACGCCCCCGCCAGAAGTACAAATTACGCCACCAACGCCGGAACCGGAACCAGAACCAATTCCTACGCCAACGCCAATCCCAACACCAACGCCAACGCCGACACCCATCATAGAATTGACACCTGAACAAGCTTTGATTGCGGCTATTGAAAATCAGGTAGCCGAAATTAGCGATCGCGTTGCCTCTGGTCTGATAAAGTCAATTCAAGCTAACTTCCGTACAAGTAACTTGACTGTCAAAATTAGTAATGATTGGTACACTCTCAATGAATCTCAGCAAGACAAACTAGCTGCGGAAATATTACAGCGCTCTCAAGAACTTGATTTTACTCATTTAGAAATTATCGACTCTCAAAATACGCTGATAGCTCGTAACCCGGTTGTTGGGACTGAGATAGTAATTTTTAAACGGCAAACCGCAAGTTAAAATAATTCGTACCTCGGCTTCGCTCGGCAACCTAATTCGTAATTCGTAATACTTCGGCTACGCTCAGTACAAGTTCGTAATTTGGAGTTTAACTTTAAGTATTTATGTTAGACAACGTTTCGCTATTGCTGAAAGCTTGTAAAAATTTAAATATCAGCTATGAAATTCTTCATCCTTCGGAAAACTTAATCAAAATAAAATTGAATAGTAAACAGCATTATTTTTGTAACTATAGTACTCCGTTGCTTAATCAAGCAGTAGCACACCTGCTCAAAGACAAAGAATATACTTATCATGTTTTAAATAAAAAAGTTAAACTTCCTCGGACAGTAGGTTTTCTTTCCCCTTTTTGTGACACTAAATATAAGATTTACTTAAAATTTCCAACTATTCAAGATATCGTATTGGAAATAAAAGAAAGCTTTGAAACACCAGTAATTATTAAAAGGAATTCTGGTGCAAGCGGACATAATGTCTTTTTATGTAAGAATATAGATGAAATTGAAACTGCTTTAAAGGAAATTTTTAATATTAATAATAAGTATGATTACGTCGCTCTTGCTCAAGAATTTATTCACATCAAATCTGAGTATAGAGCGGTTTTCTTAAATAAAGAGTTGGTTTTGCTCTATGAAAAAGATATATCTGATGCGAAATTTGTCGGTAATCTCAGTCCTCTACATTGGGATGGTGCGAAAGCCAAGTATATCAACGATTCAGAAATACTGTCAGAGATTGCTAATTTTGCTCAACCAGTTTTTGAAGAGTTAGACCTTGATTATGGTGGCTTTGATATTGTATTAGATCGAGATAATCAATATTGGTTAATTGAAATCAACTCTCATCCAAATTTTGGCATTTTTATTAGAGACAATGGAGAGGAGCATGTGTTGAAAATTTTTGAAAAAATGCTCGTTAGCCTAGCCTCAAATTGAATAAATAAATCATCGCAAAGCAAAGACGCGATAAATCGCCGTCTCTACAAAATACCGATTATTTTAAACACGGCGATTTATCGCGTCTCTTGCTTAACTCCTAACTTATCACTCTCATTACTTGAGTTGGTATCCATACAGTAAAAATCGAGCCGATACTTACAGTTGATTCTACTTCAATTCGACCTCGATGGAGTTCCACGAGTTGTTTAGTTAAAGCCAATCCCAGCCCAGTGCCTTCGTAGCGGCGGCGATAGGGTGTATCGAGTTGCTGAAATTTCTCAAACAGTAAGGGTAATTGTTCTTCAGGAATGCCAATCCCGGTATCTTCCACTTGAAAAATAGCGGTGTCATCTTCCACCCAAAGACGTAAAGTAACGCTGCCACTCTCAGGGGTGAATTTAATCGCATTAGTTAACAGATTCAAAAGAATTTGTTCTACTCGTTTGGCATCGGCGGTAAAGCGATCGCGTCTGGGATCGATTTGCAAATCAAGTATAAGATTAATTTGTTCGCTTGCTGCTTTTTTTTGCAGCGACTTCAGAGCATTTTCGGCAACTTTTACTAAAGAAAATTCCGAAATATTTAAAGCTGTCTTACCAGCCTCGATTTGCGATAAATCGAGGATGTCATTAATCATTTCTAATAAATGTTCTCCACTGTCGTGGATTGTTTGCAGATAACCCCGTTGTCGTTGGCTCAATTCACCCAAAGGCCAGCGTAATAACGTCGAAGACATCCCAATCACATAAGTTAAAGGCGTGAGCAATTCATGACTGATAGTAGCGAGAAACTCACTTCTGATCCGGCTAGCAGCTTCGGCGGCGAGGAGAGCATCACGCAGAGCCATTGTGCGCTCAATAACTCGTTGTTCGAGATTTTGTTTTTCTTGGGTGAGAGTTTGCATTAACTCAGCTTGGTGAATTGCGATCGCTAATTGTTCTGCGATCGCAACTAGCAAGGTTTTTTCGCTATCATTCCACTGGTGAGGTTCATCGCACTGATGAGCAATCAGCAATCCCCACAGTTTATCCTCAAACATTATCGGTGCAGCGAACTTAGCCCTAACTTGGCATTCCCTTAAAAAATTCAGCAAACACTCTTCCAGAGCATAAGTTTTTTCGACATCATCCACAGCTAAGGTAAAACCTTGCTGATACTTCTCCCAACATTGAGAGGTTCGGACAAAGCAATTTTTTTCCGTGTAATTCAATACCGATGTAATAGCATCTCTAGCACGAGCTTCATAGACAATATAACCTCCATACTGTTGGTAATCTTCTAATAATGTTTGATTATTAACTGATACAGAAGGCGAGTGTTCACCCTGGTTCTCATGTATAGAAAAATAGATTTCGGCAGGTTTACAAACTGATAGTTCCATACCTGTTGTCAGTGCCGTTTCATTCAGGGGAATACTATCAGATTGGTATTGTTTACTATTGACTTGGGAACCTGCAAATTTATAAATTACTAATCTGTCTAATTCCAGAAACTCACGCACCTGTGTAATTGCCGTCGCCATAATGACAGGCAAATCTAGGCTTTTGCGGATCTGCGTTGTTACCTGATTTAACAACCGCTCTTGGGAAATCTGTTTTTTTAAAGCATCTTCCACTGGCTGACAGATATAAACTGCTGGCCCAACTGGGCTTGGAGATGCTATTATTTCTTGGTTTGGCTGAGTTAGGAGATATTCTAATAACAACAGCGTAAATTGACTTTGGAGCGTGGCATCATTAGGTCTAATAATTTGCTGATAGCGTTCGAGATTTTGGTGAGTATAAGAATCGCACTCAAACAAGTCTCTCAATTCGCAGACAAAAGAAGCGATCGCCTCCAAATTAAACGTCAACTGAGCATTGATTTCTGAGTAAATTCCTTGCCCCTCTGTTTCCCTGCTTCCTTGCTCAAATGTTCCTACTAAAAGGGCGCTAAACTGCTCAGAAACCACTAATGTAAACTTTTGCCTTTGCCACTCCACAGGTATGTAAATCCGCACTAACGCAGCTTCTGTCAGTATTAAAACGGCACTTCCCACCGTTTGAGCCATCTGTTCTAACAACTCCCCAAGCTGATTAAATACAACAATAGGCAAGGTTCGAGAAAAGCTCAAATCAGGAGAACTAAGCATTTTCAATCATTTTGGTAAGAGAGGGCTGAATCCAGGGAAAAAAGTTTGTTTTGATTATGTACTAACCAATAACTTAAAACGGTAACACAGGATTATGCATCGTATAAGTAGCACATCGGGTGGATGGAATCAGTCAGAAGGTATAACTTTTTTAGAACAAACTCCCGCGCCTTTCGTCTTGATTACGGCTGCTGATACTGACATTCAAACCTTGGCGGCTGCGGTAACAAAATTACCCGCAAGCTTTCCTGCATTAAGAGTTGCCAACCTGTTGCAGTTGCAGCAACAATTAAGTATAGATACTTATGGCGAGCAAGTTTTAGAACATGCCCAAGTAATTATTTTGCGCCTGTTAGGAGGACGTTCTTACTGGGGTTATGGATTAGAAGTAGTGCAAGAAATTGTGCAACGTAATGGTAGAACCCTCATTGTAATGCCAGGGGATGACGCTTTTGATCCCGATTTGATTTCCCAGTCTACCGTGCCCTTGGGTATTGTTAACCAGGTATGGCAGTATTTTAGCGAAGGCGGCGTGGAAAATTTCGTTAATGCTCTGCAATTTATCTCCGATAGTTGCCTATTAACTGCATATAATCCCCCACCACCTCAGCCGATTCCGCGGGTGGGATTGTATGAGTGGGGAGCAGGGGAGCAGGGGAGCAGGGGAGCAGGGGAGCAGGGGAGCAGGGGAGAGTTAGAACTTCGTTCATCCGCCTTTGAACTGGATGAATCCACCTCAGAACTCCGTTCATCCACCTTTGAACTGGATGAATCCACCTCAGATACTCGTTCATCCACCTTTGAACTGGATGAATCCACCTCAGATACTCGTTCATCCACCTTTGAACTGGATGAATCCACCTCAGAACTCCGTTCATCCACCTTTGAACTGGATGAATCCACCTCGGAACTCCGTTCATCCACCTTTGAACTGGATGAATCCACCTCAGATACTCGTTCATCCACCTTTGAACTGGATGAATCCACCTCGGAACTCCGTTCATCCACCTCAGAACCTCAAATCTCGAAATCCCCAATCCCCAAAGTTGGCATCCTTTTTTACCGCGCTCATTATTTAGCGGGTAATACTAAAGTAATTGATGCTTTATGCGAAGCTTTGGTACAGAAAAATTTACAACCAGTGCCAGTGTTTGTTTCCTCATTACGTGAAACGGATGTGCAAGTTGAGTTGAGTGAATTTTTCCAACCCAAAGAAGCTGAATCAATCGCTGTGCTGTTAAATACTACCAGTTTTTCTCTAGCACGCTTGGAAAGCGAAACACCCCAAACCGAACTTTGGCAAAAATTAGATGTGCCTGTGTTGCAGGTAATCTTCAGTGGCGGATCGATTGAGCAGTGGGAGTCACAGTTTCAAGGGCTTTCTCCACGCGATATTGGGATGAATGTGGCGCTACCAGAAGTAGATGGGCGGATTATTACTCGTGCTGTGTCTTTTAAAGCATTGCAAACTCGTAATCCCCATTTAGAGACAGATGTGGTAATTTATGAACCAGTGAGCGATCGCATCGAGTTCGTTGCTAAACTAGCAGCAAATTGGGCGCGTCTCCGTTCCAAACCACCCCAAGAACGGCGAATTGCCCTGATTCTGGCAAACTACCCCAACCGCAATGGCCGCCTCGCCAATGGTGTGGGACTCGACACCCCAGCTAGTTGTGTAGAAATCCTGCAAGCTTTACATCTGGCTGGGTATGAAGTAGAAAATCCACCTGCTCAAGGAGACGAGTTGATTCAACGGCTGACAGATGGTGTAACCAACGATCCAGAAGGTAGAGAATCGCTTCCGGTACACCAAAGTGTTTCTTGGGAAGAATACCAAGAATATTTCGCTTCATTACCGCCAGCAGTTCAGCAAGGTATTAGCGAACGGTGGGGAAACTTAGAACAAGGAAGCAATCAACAATTATTCCCCTCTGCCCCTCTGCCCCCCTGCCCCTCTGCCTCCATCCCCGTTCCCGGAATCCAACTCGGCAACATCTTCGTGGGAATTCAGCCAGCAAGAGGTTATGATAATGACCCCAGTTTGAATTATCATGCGCCGGATTTAGAACCAACTCATGCCTATTTAGCTTTCTACTATTGGGTAAGAGAAACTTTTGGTGCTGATGCTGTAGTTCATGTGGGAAAACATGGAAATTTAGAATGGCTACCGGGTAAAAGTGTGGCTTTATCGAGTAATTGTTATCCAGAAGTAGCTTTCGGCGCACTTCCCCATCTGTACCCGTTTATTGTCAACGATCCTGGTGAAGGTTCCCAAGCCAAACGTCGCGCTCAAGCGGTAATTATAGATCACCTCACGCCACCGATGACTCGCGCGGAACTCTACGGTTCTTTGCAACAGTTAGAAAATTTAATTGATGAGTATTATGAAGCCGACAGTTTAGATCCTTCGCGTTTGCCAGTGATTCGCGATCGCATCCACGAACTGGTGATCAAAGAAAATCTCCATCTAGATTTAGGAATCCAAAATGAAACAGAAATTTTTAATTCTGAATCCTTAATTTTGAATTCCATCGGTGGCTATCTGTGTGAATTGAAAGAAGCCCAAATCCGCGATGGCTTGCACATTTTTGGGCAATGTCCCCAAGGAAGGCAATTGAGGGATTTAATAGTAGCGATCGCTCGCATCCCCAATCGCCATTCTTCAGGTATTACCCGCGCCATAGCTCAAGATTGGGGACTAGACTTCGATCCCCTCACAGCCGATTTGTCAATGCCTAGCGGTGAATACTCCATAGTCAATGGCACAGAATGCCGTACCCTCGGTGATATCGTCGAAGTCCTAGAAGAACACGCCGCTCTCTTAGTCGAACAACTAATAAATCAGAATTCAGAATTCAGAATTCAGAATTCAGAATTTAGAAATCAGGAATCTTGTAGAGACGCGATTCATCGCGTCTTTGCTGGGGGGGGAGACGCGATGAATCGTGTCTCTACCTGGATACGCGATCGTCTCCTTCCCGCCTTACAAAAAACCGATCAAGAAATCACCCATTTATTACACGGACTTGATGGCGGATATGTCCCAAGCGCTCCATCTGGCGCACCCACGCGCGGCCGCCCAGAAGTTCTACCAACAGGGAGAAACTTTTATTCCGTCGATATTCGCGCCATTCCCACAGAGACAGCTTGGGATATCGGCAGAAAAGCCGCTGAAACCCTCGTAGAATATTACACTCAAGAACATGGCGAGTATCCCAAAACACTAGGTTTATCACTGTGGGGAACAGCCACAATGAGAACAGGCGGTGATGATATAGCCGAAGCCTTGGCTCTACTTGGAGTCCAACCTGTGTGGGATGGTGCAGCGCGGCGAGTAGTAGATTTTGAAATTTTGCCCCTAGCGATTTTAGGGCGTCCCCGTGTAGATGTCACCTTGCGAATTTCGGGATTCTTCCGCGATGCTTTTCCCAACTTAATTGACTTATTCGATCAAGCAGTATCAGCAGTAGCAGACTTGGATGAACCGCCAGAACAAAATCCCCTAGCGGATGCAGTTCGCCAAGAAACGGATTTGTGGACAAGCCAAGGATTAACTTTAGAAGAAGTTGTAGTGCGATCGCGCTATCGCATCTTTGGTTCTCGTCCAGGTGCTTACGGTGCCGGACTCCAAGGTTTAATCGAATCGCAAAACTGGACAGATGACGAAGATTTAGCCCGCGCCTACATTAACTGGAGTTCTTACGCCTATTCTTCGGAAAACTTGGCAGGGGAGCAGGGGAGCAGGGGAGCAGGGGAGCAGGGGAGCAAGGGAGCAGAGGGGCAGGGGAGCAGAGGAGCAGAAATTATTCCTAATTCCCAGTCCCCAATGCCCAATACCGGAGCTTTCGAGCAACGCTTGTCTCAAATGCAAATAGTCCTGCACAATCAAGACAACCGCGAACACGATCTACTCGATTCTGATGATTATTACCAATTTCAGGGTGGCTTAACGGCGGCGGTGCGTTCTCTACAGGGAAAAAATCCCCAAACCTATTTTGGAGATAATTCTATACCAGCCCAACCACGCGTTCGTCAACTGAAAGCAGAAATTGCACGAGTGTATCGTTCTCGCGTAGTTAATCCCAAATGGATTGCAGGAGTAATGCGCCACGGATACAAGGGAGCCTTTGAAATGGCGGCGACGGTAGATTATCTATTCGCCTACGATGCAACCGCAAAATGTGCTGAAGATTATATGTATCAGGGCATAGTAGATGCTTATTTACTCGATCCAGTTGTTGTAGAATTTATTCAGCAAAATAACCCTTACGCACTGCGTGATATTGCTGAAAAATTATTAGAAGCACACAAGCGCAATTTATGGGAGGATGTAAATATAGGAACATTAGAAGCTTTGAGGAACCTAGTACATCAAGCTGAAGCAGTTATCGAAGAAAAATCAATGGTGTAGGAAACAAATATGGAGAATCTTGCGTATTTGCACCTAGCTTTCGCCTACGAAGACAGCACACCCAGTGAATTGGTCTCCCTCAGTTCCTTGTTTAAGGACGCAGCTGCACCAGACTGGAAAAGGCTTTCAGGTAGGGCTTGGAAGTATATGTTGCCCCTTGCTCTGTCTTTATCTATTCTTGGCGCTGTCAGCAGTGTCATGGCACTAGAAAAAGGCGATCGAGGCCCTTCTGTCAGAAATTTACAACAAAAATTGAGAACAGCAGGTTTTTACCAATCTTCTGTTACCCAAGTATATGACGCACCCACACAAGAAGCTGTGCGGCGCTTCCAAAAGGCCGCTGGTTTACCAGTGGACGGCATTGTTGGAACAAGCACCCTGCAAAAATTAGAAAATTGGCAGGCGAAAAAGCCCACAAGTACGGCTACACAAGCTAAAAGAACCACTGCTGTAAGCGCACAAGCGAAAAAGCCCAGCACTACTAGTTCAGCCACTAGCCAGCGCCGCAATCCCAACTACCTTGCCAAGGGGGATGAAGGTGAAGATGTCAGAGCTTTGCAAGAAAGGTTAAGAGTCGCAGGCTTTTATTACGGAAACGCCACAGGCATATTTGGCCCAATTACCGAAGAATCTGTCAAGCGGTTCCAAGATTCTTACAAATTAAGCGTTGATGGAATTGCGGGCCCAGCAACATTAAGTAAATTGCCGGGAGTTGGCATTGGTGATGGAGAAGAGGCTCCCAAAAAGGTAGTCAATCGAGACAAACTTCGTGTAGGCGATCGCGGTGAGCCAGTTAGAATTGTTCAAGAACAATTGATCCAAGCAGGATATTTAGAGGGAGAGCCAAATGGCTACTATGGCCCCTATACTGCCGATGCTGTACGCCGATTTCAGGCAGCTAACTTCTTAGCAGCAAGTGGTGTTGCTGGTCCAACTACGCGAGCTAAGTTATATAGCTCAGTTAATACTGCTAGCAAAAGCGAATTTAATACTTTAGAAATTCAAACCCGACTACGGGAGCGGGGTTTTTATAAAGGCAAGCTGAATGGTGTGATGGCAGATGACACCAAAAAAGCGATTAAACAAGCCCAAGAATTCTACGGGATTAGCCTTAAGGATCTTAAGAGCGGACGCTTTTAGCATCCGCTTTGGTGTCGTTAGTATCAGTTCCCAACTGGTTGCTTGCCTCCAGTAACAGCAAATTACGAACTGCTCAGATTCCATTTATTTGGTTAATTTGAGTAGTTTCGTCTTATTTATCCACCCAAGTCCTAAAGCGGCATCAGCGCTCGTTGGCACTTGGGACACACTGCATGGATGGTCATTTGACAATCTAAGAGGTGAAAACCTTCTTTTTGAGCGGTTTTTGACCCAATTTTTAAAATCGAGTCATTTTTAAACTCAATAGTTGAGTTGCATCGAACACAAATTAAGTGATGGTGATGGTGGGGATAGGGCTGGTTGATCTCATAATGCTTATGTCCCTCGCCCAATTCTAGTTCCCGTAAAATTCCCATCCTTGCCATCAACTTCAAAGTCCGATAAATAGTTGACAGACTGATCCCTTCACCATCAGTTTCGAGCCGATGATAAAGATCCTCCGCACTTAGATGTTCGCCTTGCGGAAGTTCTTGAAAAATGTGTAAAATTGTTTCGCGCTGGGGAGTCAAACGCCAGCCTCGTTCGTTCAGTTCTGCCTTGAGTGAAGTAGTTGTGTAGACAGTCATACTAATAGTTCTCAACAAAGCTTGTTAGTTGAGAATATAACAAATCTTGGGAGCAATTTGCAACAATCATTGCCTATTGAGAATTCTTACTAAATATTTAAGAACAATTCATCAAATCTTGAGCCAAATTCAAGTAATTAGCTGTAGTGCATTTAATTTGCATACAGCTAATAGTTAGGATACTTGTAACGATTGCATCCCTTGACTTTGAATTTTGCATAAGTTAAATTTGAATTCTTAGTTGCTCCCCACCTTCAAGATATCTGAGCAAAGATTGGGGACAGCTTTTATACAGTTTAATGCTAATTATTTGCTGTAAGCCGATAAAAGGCGTTTAACTTAGGGATCAAATCAGCCCTTTGTCCCTAGTCATTTGTCAAGTGTAGTTTTCTAATGACAAATGACTAATGACAAATGACTAACTCAGAGACTCCAAATAGTCGCGGATCAGGTTGCGGCGCTTGGGTTGACGTAGCTTTTGCAAAGCCTTAGATTCAATTTGGCGGACTCGTTCGCGCGATAAATCAAGAGCGCGGCCAATTTCTGCTAAAGAATAAGGATGACCATCTGCCAAACCAAACCGCATCAGAATTACATCGCGCTCCCGGCTAGTCAAATCTGACAGCAGATGATGCAAATCTCTTTGTAAAGATTCTCGCATTAACATCTCTTCTGGAGTTACACTGTCGGTTTCGAGTAATTCGCCTAACTCTGTGTCTTTATCTTTTCCTACCTTGGTTTCCAAAGAAACGGAGCGAGGAACCCGCAACAAAACTTCTCGTACTTGAGTTGGTGTCATCTCTAACTCAGTTGCTAAATCCTCTAGAGTTGGGGTGCGACCTTTTTCTTGAGCAATTTTGCGTTGAGCCTTTTTAATTTTGTTTAACTTTTCGGTGATGTGAACCGGTAGGCGAATCGTGCGACTAGAAGTAGCGATCGCCCGTGTAATACCCTGACGAATCCACCAGTATGCGTATGTACTAAAGCGATAACCCTTAGTTGGGTCAAATTTTTCTACAGCCCGCTCCAAACCTAATGTACCTTCTTGGACTAAATCCAACAATTCCAAACCACGATTTTGATACTTCTTAGCAACAGACACAACTAAGCGAAGATTCGCCTTAATCATGTGTTCTTTTGCTTGGAGTCCTTGGGACTGAACTTGCTCCAACTCTTCTACAGTCAACTTGGCGATTTCAGCCCAGCGACGTTTCCCATTTGCCAAAGTCGGTCTGAGATCGGATAAAATTATGTCAGCAGTGGCAGCCCATCTTTCCAAAGACGGGCGATGTCCTAGTTCCGAGGTTAGACGTTCTTGAACTTCAACTAACCTTAAATAGGGTGTAATCACTTCATCTCCAAGCTTTGCGGCGTTAGCAAGTACTATCCGCATCCGCAAGTAGCGTTGGACTTTTTGAGCTTCTGAAACCTCTTCATCGCGCCCCAACAAGCGAACCCGACCAATTTCTTGAAGATATAGACGTACTAGGTCTGTACTCCGGCGGTTGGTGCTAGCAGCAAAGTTAGCATTGTCAACAGAAGCCAGTTCTAGCTCCTGTAGATCATCTACCGATAACTCACTGTCATCAACCGTGAGATCCGAGTCCAAAGCCTGGCTAGACTTTTTGGTGTTGTAGGGGGCGTCTGCATAAAAAGATGTTGCTGGCATAAAGATCGTCTCAATGGCTCCAGGTAACAATAGATTTCGGTCAGCTTAGATTACGGTCAGCTATTCAACTGTTGCTATTGTTCCCGCGATTAACGATGAACTAACATGGTTGAACGTTCCCTTACAATTTTTTTTAGAAATTAACTGTAAGGGTTTTATTGGATACAGGATTACTGAACTTAATCGGCTGCTAAACTTTTGATTAAACCAATAGCTATTTAAATCCACAGCTAGGTTTGCAATATTTCAACTACTTAGTTAATATTTCAACCTTGATGGTTTTTGGATAGTAACTTTTGTAACACAGTATAAACATCCTTCAGTGAATGTCATCTTTATAATTGGCATAGTCACATTTACATGGGTGCAAAAGTAATATCCTGACGATTTAGCAATTTTTTCTCAGGATTATTCAGGTATAAGTAGAACTAATAGATATCGGGAAAGTGATTAGCATTAACGGCGAAAATTCTCTCGACACGGAAATAGAAGATGCGGATAAATTATCAAACACTCTCTCCGTGTACCTGCGTCGTTTTGTATGTCAGTCTTAAAGTGCCAATTTCAACTTGACAGACTGCTATAGCAAAGTGCCGAGTGCTGAGTGCTGAGTAACCAGTTTTTTCAAGACTTTGAGCAATCAACACTGTTTTAACCTATGTGACTACAGCTATAACTAGTAGTTGTACTCCGGCTTGATATTTCGCAACATCAGTTCATCAAGTGCTTGTCCGGGTGTGATTTCGCCTTGAAGTAACCGATAAACTTGCTCGGTAATTGGGACTGCGATGTTTTGTTGCTTGGCTCGTTGCATCAAAACTCGGCAAGTGTTGACTCCTTCAGCAGTTCCTTGTAAATTTGCGAGAGTTTCTGTAAGTGACTTACCACCAGCTAGCAGATAGCCGACTTGGTAATTGCGGCTTAAGGGACTGTTGCACGTTGCTAACAAATCTCCTAGACCCGATAAACCATAAAATGTTTCCGTCTTTGCACCCCAGTTGTTGCCGATGCGAACCATTTCGGTAAGTCCACGGGTGACTAAAGCCGCTTTGGCATTGGTTCCCAGTTGTAAACCATCGCATACACCAGCTGCGATCGCAATCACATTTTTCAGTGTTCCCCCCAGTTCTACCCCCAAGGGGTCGGGATTCGTATATACCCGGAAACGATGAGAAGAAAATACTAACTGCACTACTTCCGCAGCCGTGGGAATATTACTGGCTACCACCGTGGCTGCTGGTAATTCCATTTGAATTTCTTTTGATAAATTAGGCCCAGACAAAACAACCACTGCATGGTTAGGGAATATTGTTTGCCAAATTTGCGACGGTGTGCAGGTAGTTTGGGGATCTAAGCCTTTTGTCGCCGTCACAAAAATTGTCTCTGGAGAAAGGGGGAAAGACTCAACTTGGGAAGCAACATCTCTCACACCAATCATTGAGATAGCAGACAGGACTATTTGGACATCTTTTAAAACTACTTGAATACTTTGGGAACCCTGACGCGACCACACGCGCACCTCATGACCATTCGCAGCGGCAAGATTTGCTAGAGATGCACCCCAAGCACCTGCACCAAGAATTGCAACGGAAAGTTTTGTGTTGGAGTACATCTGCTCACTCATAATTCCTATTCCTAACTCCTAACTTTTGAGCGTGGATAACGTTTCATCAATTCTCTAACTTGTTCTGCATGATAGGAGCTTCTTGTCAATGGTGAAGAAACAACTTGTAAAAATCCAATTTCCTCACCGAATGCCTTCCAGTCAGTAAATTGTTCTGGATTGACAAATTCGTTTACCTGCAAGTGTTTTTGACTGGGTTGGAGATATTGCCCAATGGTCAAAATGTCGCAATCGACAGTTCGCAAGTCTTGCATAACTTGGCGAATTTCTGCGTCAGTTTCACCGAGTCCAACCATGATGCCGGATTTAGTGTATGTGCTAGGAGAAAGTTGACGAGTGCGCTGCAATAATTCTAATGTGCGATCGTAGTTTCCTTGGGGACGCACCCGACGATACAGGCGTGGAACAGTTTCGGTATTGTGGTTTAATACCTCTGGCGCAGCTTGTAGAATTAACTCCAGAGCATTCCAATTACCGCACAAGTCAGGAATTAGCACCTCAATTGTGGTGTTGGGTGAAACAGAGTTAACTGCATCAATACACGCTATAAACTGAGATGCACCACCATCAAGCAAATCATCTCGGTTTACAGAAGTGATGACTACATGATTAAGGCTCAGGCGACGAACAGCTTCCGCTAGTCGTGTAGGTTCTGTGGGGTCTAGTGGTTTGGGTTTTTTCTCAAAATCAATATCGCAATAGGGACAAGCGCGTGTACAAGCCGGACCCATAATCAAAAACGTGGCAGTCCCAGCGTTGAAGCATTCACCAATATTCGGACAGGACGCTTCCTCGCAAACTGTATTGAGGGCTAAATCCCGCAAAATTTCTTTAACGTTACCGATGCGTTCACGCTGAGGTGCTTTCACCCGCAACCAGTCTGGTTTTACAGTCACAATCCGCTTTTACCACTAGAGTTATACAAACTTAATCCTAGCAAGCAAAGTCTTTAGTGAAGCGATCGTATATAGATGTAATTCTGCTATTTGGCACAGATTATGATATTCTTGATTTACGATGCCATTTTTATGGCGGGATGTGGCGCAGCTTGGTAGCGCACTTCGTTCGGGACGAAGGGGCCGCTGGTTCGAATCCAGTCATCCCGATTAGTTGTGGAGCGACAAATTATTTGTCAAATGCTCTCCTATGAACTAAAATATAACTGACTTTCTTTGGGTTTAAGCAGTACCACCCAAAGTCATGAACTTAAAGGTTTCAATCCCTAATAGGGATTTTAGTTGATTACGATCGCAGGCGTATGAAAGCCCTGTGTTATTTGGTTTTGAAGGTTCAATAGCGCGAATGCGAAAATCATAACATAAGGGCTGGCAATTGTGATAACTGTAAATAGCTGACAGTCAATTTATATAAGGTGCGCGGATGGTTTTAAGATGCTACAGCCATCAAATCCTTGCAGATACGGCAATCTAGCTATTTTTGTAGTTACTTCTTCCCCAACACCTACCCATTCGCGCATTTGGCAACAAAAACTAGTCTGATTACTTAAAATTTTTCCTTAGCAGCTAACATCTGTAAAATCTTTTCTACACGATCTAACTCTCCAACGATTCGCCGAATTGGGTGAGGCCAAACCTTGACAAGGGTAGGAGTTGCAGAAACCTGATTTAGTTCTGCTTGTTCTGGATGACTTAAAACATCAATCACCTTCAGAGTATAAGGATGTCCGAGCGATCGCTCTAACAATTCGTGTAAATTTTGCAGAATGCGTTCAGTAGTACTGCTATGTCCGGCAACAAACAAGCGGAGAACATAGCCTTGGGTAATGGCTTCTTTTTTTTGTACTATTACTGGTTGATGATATTTTGGCACAGGTTCAGAAAGGTCTAGGCGGACGATTAAATCGTGATCTTCCCAAAGCTGTGAGAATGAGGAACGATAAGTTGTTAACACCATGCGATCGCACAATCCTTCTTGCCAAGGGGCTGCTTGCCATACTAATTCTCCTGTGCCAAAAATGGCATTAAGCAAAGCTTGGTGTCTAATTACAGCCGGATAAGCTTCAGCAAAAGTTCGCACTTGTTGAGTGCGCGGATCTAACCAATTATCAATAGTTGCAGTATAACAAGGCACTAAAAAGTGCGGCGGCTCTGGTAAATCTAGGATTTCTTGCAAAGCCGAGCACAAATGCAAGTGCCATCGACCTTGCTTGCTAGGGTCGATGCAGTAAATTAAATCTCCTCCAGGTGTAAATACCGCAATGCCTTTAAACAACTGGGGTGTAGATAGTTTATTTGTCGTCAAGTTATTCATAGAGGCTAGGGAACTAAAAGTAAAAAATTCTCTCTTTTACCTTTTACCTTAGCTATAACCTCAACCAGGATCGCAAAGATATTTAAGATTGGGGAGCAGGGGAGAAGAGTTTTCCCCTCTGCCCCCCCGCACCCCTGCCCCTCTGCATCTTCTCCATCCCCAATGCCCAATCGTTAAACTCGACCTCGGAGAAACTGCGCCATTTCGTTAGGAGTTGGTGACATTTCCAAAGCAGTTTCTTCGGTGATTCGTCCGTCTTGATAGAGATTCAGCAATGACTGATTCATCGTAATCATGCCGTCAAAGCCAGCTTGTTTCATCAGCTCGCCAATTTCATCATACTTACCGTCTTTGATCCATTCTTTAATCGCCTCAGTATTGATCAGCACATCATGGAAAGCAGCCCGCTTACCGTCAGTTGTGCGACACAAACCTTGAGCAATTACTGCGACTAAAGACTCAGAAATCGCCACCCGCATTGCATCTTGTTCATCACCCGAATAGAGGTTGAGAATCCGTTCAATGGTTTTGACCGCGCTATTGGTATGCAGGGTTCCCATGACTAAGTGACCAGTCTGAGCGGCTTTTAGGGCGGTGTTAACTGTTTCCTTGTCCCGCATTTCCCCCACCAGAATCAAATCTGGGTCTTCCCGCAAAGCTGCTTTCAAAGCGTTGTCAAATTTCCGGGTATGCATTCCCACTTCCCGCTGTTTGACTAAAGACTTGCGGCTTTGATGGACAAATTCTATCGGGTCTTCAATGGTGATAATATGCTTGGCCATCTCCTTATTGATGTAGTCAATCATCGCTGCCATTGTAGTGGACTTACCAGAACCAGTAGGCCCAGTTACCAAAATTAAACCTTTATGGTGATGACATATATCCCGAAAAATCGGAGGTAATCTCAACTGTTCCATAGTTAAGATTTTTAGCGGAATCAACCGCAACACCATTGCAGGCCCTTTGAGGGAGCCAAAAACATTAATCCGCACGCGAGCAAATTCGTATTGAGTTGCTCCGTCAAATTCTAAGGATTCTTCAAAGCGCTGAATTTCTCCCTCACTCATTACCTCCCGCAACCAACTCATAAAAGTTTCTTTATCTGTTTCTGGATAATCTCCTGATTGAATTTCTCCTCGGCTGCGGAAGCGGGGTGGTTCACCCACACCCAAGTGCAAGTCAGAATATCCCTGATCGTAAGCTTCTCTGATTAACTTTTCTAAAGTTAGTTCTGGACTGCTGTTTTGAGGGCGAACTGAACTAGGTATTGGCGGTGGACTACCTGGACGATGACCTGCAACAGGCAAATTAGTGCCCCTATCCATTGACATATCGAGTGTTTGTGTCATCTGCCGCTGCGTACTAAAGGTTGGAGTTGGCGGTGGAGGCGGCGGCATTGGTGGCAAATTACGTCCGGCAGCAGAGTTAGAATTTAATGGAGACTGTGATTCTGTCATATATCTTCACATTTGGCAGTTAAAAAGTTGAATTAACGAGAAGTAAAGTCACTTGCTTTGATGACTTTTGGAGAATGCTTGTCTGCAAGCCTTAGCGGTGATAGAAGGCGATTGAAACTCTAGAACCACGGTCAATCTATTTCATCCACTTCAATTGGTATCTTTTATTTCCTAAGATTTCACTACTCAGAATTTTTAGATAGATTATTTAACCTATCTAAACTGGTTTAACATACGTAAGGACTTAAAAGACCTCAGTAAATACACATGATTAAAAAGTATTTTTAAATGCTTTTGCTTTAAAGTAAATATTCTCATGACTTAGATGAGAAATTTATCCCAGGTATGGGCACGAATTGCCAGCAATTAACAGTACAAATACTAGCAGTTCATTTATTCAGCCAGTCTAGGAATTATGAGAAAGACTACTAATTTTTATAAGAAATGTTAAGTTGAATAGGAGCAAGATAGTGGGGATCGAGGTTAAAAGCTCATACCTTTTAGGTTCTATACCTGAAGGTAGATGCAATAAACAAGTTTTTTTAATAGATATAAACTTGACTTTATATCCATAATTACAAAAAAATAACTGTGAACTTTAGTAAACAAATGCTCATTTTTCCAATTAGTTTTTATATACTGGATTTCACTGAAACAATTCAGTTTACTCGCGAAAAGCGAGAAATGATTGAAATTAAAATTTGTTGTGTATTTTGGGAGGAAAAGTCATGGTTTCTGCTCAAAGCTCTAATCAAGGAAAGACCTACTCCTTGTTGATGATTAAAAGCTTTTTAATATGGACTTTTACATTAGCAGTATGTTTGTTGGTTGTGGGTTTTCCACTAGTTGTCTTAATGGCTACGGTCGGATGTCTGTTGTCGATTATCTTGCAATCTGTGATGCCTGTTAGTGCGGTTTTGCTTGTAGCAGGTGCTCTAATAATGTTTAATGTCATGGCAGTTGTATTGGCTGCGGGTGTGCTAACTGTTAAGGGAGTTCATCCTAGTGAAATTAAATGGTTAAGCTGGCTGCATGGAGAGGCAGACCAAATGCAGGCTACTGTCTACGCTGCTTGCCCTCTAACTTGTGAGATTAAATAGTTATTACAGGTTAATTAGACAAACAGTGCGTCTGCCCGGTTAAGCCGGGTTTTTTCATGGTTTTTATAATTTGAACTTTTAGAGGATGTCTGAAAAGTTTTTTTGTATATACCTAGCCATTGGAGATCCCCCTAAATCCCCCGAAAAATTGGGGGACTTTAAGACTCTTATCCCCCCTTTTTTAAGGGGGGTTAGGGGGGATCAACAAATATTTAATACTTCTCAGACATCCTCTTAAATAGTCATTACAGGTTAATTAGACAAACAATGCATTTGCCCGGTTAAGTTGTTTTTTTTATATCTGGTGTGATTTATCCATTAATATTTATGGTTTATGTGAGGATTGACCGCCGACTATTGACCATAGACGATTGACTATAGACGATTGACTATAGATGGTAAATTACAGATGACTAATGACTAATCAAAAACGCGTTTGCATTATCTTAGGTACTCGCCCGGAAGCAATTAAACTCGCTCCAGTAATTCAAGTTTTCCAGAAGTCTTCAGTATTTCAGTTGCAAGTAATTCTAACTGGACAACATCGAGAGATGGTTGAGCAAGTTATGCAACTGTTTAATATCAAGTCGGATTATAACTTGGAAATTATGCAGGTTCAGCAATCTCTAAATGATATTACTTGCCGTAGTTTACAAGGATTAGAAGCTTTATTTAAGGCGGAAAAGCCAGATTTCGTAATCGTGCAGGGAGACACTACCACTGCTTTTGCCGCAGCTTTGGCAGCTTTTTATCAAAAAATCCCTGTTGGTCATGTAGAAGCAGGGTTAAGAACTGATGATATCTTTAATCCTTACCCAGAAGAAGCTAATCGGCGGTTAATTTCTCAAATTACTCAGTTGCACTTTGCACCGACTCCTTGGGCTGTGGAAAACTTGCATCGTTCTGGTGTTTTGGGTGAAATTCACATGACGGGTAACACAGTAATTGATGCATTGTTAAATGTCGCTGCAACCCAAGTAGTTTGCGATGTCCCAGGCTTAGACTGGGATTCATATCGGGTTTTATTAGCAACAGTTCATCGTCGGGAGAATTGGGGAGAACCTCTGTTAGCGATCGCTCAGGGCTTTTTACAAATCTTAGACAAGTTTCCTGATACAGCTTTGCTCTTACCATTGCACCGCAATCCGACAGTACGAGTCCCATTGCAAGAACTTTTAGGGAATCATCCCCGAATTTTCTTGACAGATCCTCTAGATTATGGGGAATTAGTAGGAGCGATTGGGCGATCGCATCTTTTACTTACTGACTCTGGTGGCTTGCAAGAAGAAGCCCCCAGCTTAGGAAAACCAGTACTAGTTTTGAGAGATACTACCGAAAGACCAGAGGCTGTGGTAGCTGGTACAGCTAAACTTGTTGGCACTACGACTGAGAATATTGTTGCAGCCGCTGCTGAGTTACTCAGTGACTCAGATGCTTACGAAGCGATGGCAAACGCAATCAATCCCTTTGGGGATGGTCATGCAGCAGAGCGCATTTTGCAGATTGTACAAAATTACATTCATGGGTAAGGAAGTTCGTAGTAAGCACTTTAATCCTTATTTTCTAAGCACTAAAGTGCTTACTACAAACCCTCAAAACTAGTTTGACAATATTTACCAAACCACGAGATTTTTTAAGGGTGGCTTCTGGCTAAATACCCAGAGCCGATCGAGTTTCGGGGCCTACAACACCATCTACAAGTAAACCTTTACTTTGCTGAAAGCTGCGGACTCGGCTAACAGTTTCTTGACCGTAAATTCCATCAATTCTAAGATTACCTAAAGCTGTTTGCAGGTCTCTGACGAGCTGACCTTTTGAACCAGGGGTAAGAATCACCGAACCGCCAACACCACCAGGTCTAGTCACTGGACGATTGTTAGGTCTATCACCAATCCATCGGGCAAAAACGTATCTACCTGTAGAAAGTCTGGCAAAACCGTTTTCATATCGTTCAATAGCTGGAAGGGTTGCGCCATTTGGTACGCAGTCCACATAAGAGTAGTTGCTGCTTGGGCCTGAACGGACGCGTAAACAACTGCCGTTAGTCTTTACATACGCAGCCGAACTCATTTGAATTTGGGTTACAGCAGCAAATAATACACCAACACCAGCTAACGCTAACCATGCCGAAGATTTAAACAGTTTTTTCCAATTTAATTGAGGTTTAGGAAGATAATAATTAGTGTTTCCAGATGCCTCTTCTTGAGCAATAAACATCTGAGAATAAGCAAGATATTCCATAATGCACTCCTTGATATGAAAAAATGAGTACTTGCAGAGAATTACTTAGCTGTTCTCTGTATTTATTCTTAGTATATTTTATATCACTGTACTTTCAAAATTTTTTATTGATAACGAAATTAAGAAAAAATAAAATTAGTCAAAAGATTCCTGATAAAATGCGATGTGTACGACAAACTAGCTCGTCGTACACATCGCATTCTCAAAATAAATAAAATTTAGTTAAAGCTATTTTACCTACTGGCTTGTCCTGGTTACATCTAAATATGACAAACGTATTGTTTGATTCCAACTAAACTAGCAACCGTAGAAGTTAACTCGTCTAAATCTATCGGCTTGCATTGGTATATATCATAACCTGCTAATAATGCACGTTTATGATCGTCCTCGAAATTCGATGCCGTCAGAGCGATCGCTGGAATCTTTCTACCCCGCTTTGCTTCCAAATTTTTTACCTTCGAAAGTAGTGAGTAGCCATCTTCATCGGGTAAGCAAATGTCACTAATTAAAATGTCTGGTTTAAAAGATGACATTCTTTTTAAAGCCTCGTCTGCTGAAGCAGCTGCAATCACTTCTGCTCCCTCTAATTCAAAAAGGAAGGTAAGTAATATTCTCGTATCACTATCGTCATCAACAACAAGCAATCGCAGACCTTGAAAAGACATTGATTGATTAGACATTCTTTTTACCGCCCTATAGCTCAAAGAATTTAAGTAGCGATCGCATCAAGTACTACTTACTTTGACGCTATTTGATGCATACTTTATTAAATCTTAAAGGAACCAATTAGCAGGCGTCTGTCCGGTGTCGGACATAGTAACTTAATATTCTTCATTGGCGATGTCTACGACGGGCTACGCCTACGCGCCTGGGCTGATTCCCTAGCAACCGAGCAAATTCGTTTTGGATGACTTGATAACACTCGCAGGAAGTTGCTTCCAAATCCTCTCGGTTCAGGATGCTAATTTGACCGCGCTGGTAGCGAATCATTCCGGCTCGACTCAGGGTGCTAGCCGCTACTGTCACACCGGAGCGTCGTACACCCAGCATCTGAGCGATAAATTCTTGCGTGAGCGGAAAATCATCTGATTCAAAACGGTCAGAGACTGTGAGCAGCCAACGAGCTAGCCGTTCTTCTAGGGTATGAAGACGGTTGCACGCACATGATTGTGTAAGTTCGGTATATATAGCTCGTACATAGCGCAGCAGCAGCTTTTGAAGAGCGCCACCCCGTTGGAACTCGGTTCTCAAAACATCTGCATCCATCTGCATTCCAGCGCCCGCAACTTGGACAAATGCTTTTGTGGTTGTTGTGTTGCCTCCTAAAATTACTGGGATACCCACCATGCCTTCATTGCTCACTATCCCAATTTCCACCGTCGAACCATCTTCCATAATAGTGACTATAGAAACCACTGCGTTTTGGGGAAAATAGACGTGTGTGATGGGTTCTCCTGGTTCGTAAATGACTTGGCGAGTGGGAAGCGAAACTAACTTTAGGTGCGGAATAAGACGCTCATAATCACTGGTTGGCAAAGCCGCAAGTAACCTATTTACTTGCGGCCTAATAATGTTGTCGCTCACTGAACATTAAAAGAGAAATTTGCTCATAATATTTTAAATCAAGTTATTTTTGCGAGTCGGTTCGGTTTCGCACATCTAACTCAAAAAAATTTTCTTGCTCGGTTACTGGGCTTCATGCCCAGTAACCGAGCAAATTCCTTTTGTATAACTTGATAACACTCACAGGAAGTTGCTTCCAAATCTTCTCGGTTCAGGATGCTAATATGACCGCGTTGGTAAGTAATCATTCCGGCTCGGCTGAGGGTGCTAGCCGCTACTGTCACACCGGAACGACGTACGCCTAGCATCTGGGAGATAAATTCTTGCGTCAGTGGAAAATCTTCTGATTCCAGACGGTCAGAGACTGTCAGTAACCAGCGAGCCAGCCGTTCTTCCAGTGTATGGAGACGGTTGCAGGCAGCTCCTTGCGCCAGTTCAGAGTATACAGCTTGTACATAGCGCAGCAGCACGCTTTGAATAGCTCCGCCTCGATTGAACTCGGCTTTCAATACATCTGCATTGATCTGCATACCAGCGCCCGAAATTTGCACAAACGCTGTTGTGGTTGTGGTGTTGTCTCCTAAAATTACCGGGATACCCACCATGCCTTCATTGCTTGCTATCCCAACTTCCGCCGTTGAGCCATCTTCCATAGTGGTGACTATAGAAACCACTGCCTTATCGGGGAAATAGACCTGTGTGATGGGTTCGGCTGCTTCGTAAAGGATTTGCTGAACCGGGAGCGGAACAAGCTTTAGATAGGGGAAAAGACGCTCATAATCGCTGTCTGGCAAAGCTGCAAGTAGCTTATTTGGTCGTTGCTGAAAGAGGTTTTTATCTAATGACATTAGAAGTCACTCTCCTTAAGGTAGGTGACTTTAGAAAAGCCAACTCAGGGCACAAGGAAAGGATTTAAGGATCTGATCCTAATGTCAAAAGATGTATTCGCTAAAGAAATATGGGGACAATCTAAAAAAGCTTAAATGAACACACTTGTTTGAGTCTGTGCGGTTTCGTACATAAAAGTTCAAAAAAAGTTATTTTCACCGTTTATTGGGCAATTTGCCCAATAAACGGACATATTCATTTTCTATAACCTGGTAACATTCGCAGGAGGTTTTTTCTAAAGCCTCTCGATTCAGGATATTAATCTGACCGCGGTGGTAGGTGATGATTCCGGCGCCGCTCAGGATATTAGCTGCTTCAGTGACACCAGCGCGACGTACACCTAGCATCTGTGCGATAAATTCTTGGGTGAGCGGAAATTCTTCTGATTCCAGACGATCGGAAACTGTTAGCAGCCACCGAGCCAGTCGGCTCTCTAGCTTATGAAGACGGTTGCAGGCAGATCCTTGTGCTATTTGAGTGTATACACCTTGCACGTAGCGCAGCAACAGGCTTTGAAGGGCTGTACCCCGATTAAACTCGCTTTTGAATATATTTGCATCCATCTGCATAGCACTGTCTGGAACCTGCACTAATGCTGTTGTGGTTGTGATGTTGTCTCCTAAAATTACTGGGATACCCACCATACCTTCATTGCTTATTAAACCAGCTTCTACAGTCGAGCCATCTTCCATAGTGGTGATTATAGAAACCACTGCTTTATTAGGAAAATAGACCTGTGCGATCGGTTCGCCTGGTTCGTGAAGTATTTGCCGATTTGAGAGCGAAACTAGCTTTAGATGGGGCACAAGGCGTTCATAATCACTGGCTGGCAAAGCAGCCAGCAGCTTGTTTGCTGGTTTCTCAACGATATTTGTAT
Source organism: Nostoc sp. LEGE 12454 (assembly GCF_056620565.1). NCBI lineage: Bacteria > Bacillati > Cyanobacteriota > Cyanophyceae > Nostocales > Nostocaceae > Nostoc > Nostoc sp. LEGE 12454. The sequence continues at coordinate 91,654 of NZ_JBWQXL010000009.1, read as the reverse complement.
CTAATGACATTGGGATTTTCCTGAATATAGCCGTCTCTAGAAAAGACAACTCACGGCATAAGGAGAAAATCCAGAGTCTAGCCTTAATGTCAAAAGGTGTATTCCCTAAAAAAGTTTTAGTGAGAATCTGAGCTTTTTACACTCATATTTATCATATCACTAAATGAGTGTTTATAATAACAAAAAATCCAACGAAATTAACTTAATTACATTTGCGATCGCAGAATTAAATGAAATTATGTTCATTAATCATATTGCTATAGACATGAGCATCGTTGGAGCGATCGCAGCAAAAAATTCCTGATTATACAAGTCATTAAAACCTAAATCTTTTTCATTGCTACCAAATCTTTTTAGCTCTCCAACAGGTCTTGGTATATTTTAACTGTCTTAAAAAAAGTACTTAGAAATAACCATATTAATATGAATATTTATTAAGACTTCATTCTAGAAGAATCTTAAGATTTTTAACATACTACGGTAAACCTACCGATTTGCTGTACTATATACTCAGCCTAAAACAGTCTATTTCACAAATACTCAATAAAAGCAAGTATTTTCGACTACATATTTAAAATTTTGATTACCCAAAACTAACTCACTTATTTGGTTCATCTGTGCAATAATAAACAGCTATATACACTAACTACTTATTATTTACCGAGTTAAAGTAGTATAAATTATATTTTCTCTGAAAAATTTATATTGGCTTAGTGCCAAATCCAGTATTGTTTGAAGCTAATTTACTTAAAAAATAATAATGCGCTTGACAAAATGCAAAATCTCCAATAAAAATATCACTGTTAAATTGACTGAATAACAAGGCAGAAAGATGAAGTATAACCAACTTGGCAAGAGTGACTTAAAAGTTTCTGAAATGTGTCTGGGTACTATGACTTATGGACAGCAAAATACTATTGAAGAAGCCCATGAGCAACTAGATTATTCTACTGCCCAAGGAGTCAATTTTATTGATGCAGCAGAGATGTACCCTGTCCCAACAAGTGCCGAAACTTATGGATTAACAGAAACTTACATTGGGGAATGGTTAAAACGTCAACAAAGAGATCGAGTTATTTTAGCTACTAAAATTGCTGGCCCTGGTCGAGGCTTTAAATGGGTACGTGGAGGAGCCAAAGCAATCGATCGTGATAATATCAAACAAGCCGTAGATGATAGCCTAAAAAGATTACAGACAGACTATATCGATCTGTATCAAATTCACTGGCCAGATCGCTACGTGCCACGGTTTGGACAAACAGTGTTCGATCCGACCCAGGTAGGAGAAACGGTTCCTATTGCTGAACAGCTAGCAGTTTTTGACGATGTAATTAAGGCTGGGAAAATTCGCTATATCGGTTTGAGTAACGAAACACCTTGGGGAGTTGCCCAGTTTAGTAACGCTGCTAAACAATTAGGATTGCCCAAAGTTGTTTCGATTCAAAATGCTTACAACTTACTGAATCGAGTATTTGACGGAGCCTTAGCAGAAGCAGTTTATCACGAAGAAATTGGGTTACTAGCTTATAGTCCTTTAGCATTTGGCTTCTTGACTGGCAAATATCTAAACGGCAAACCAGAGAAAGCCAGAGTCACTTTGTTTGAAAATTTTGGTCAGCGCTATCTGAAACCGAAAGTCAGTCAAGCTGTATCAGCTTATGTAGAAATTGCCAAGCGCCATCAACTAAGTCCAGCGCATCTGGCTTTAGCATTTGTGCGGAGTCGTTGGTTTGTCCCTAGCACAATTATTGGTGCTACCACATTGGAACAACTTAAAGAGAATTTAGAAAGTGTGAATGTAGTTCTCGACAAAGACATTTTGGAAGAGTTGGATATAGTTCATGCTCAGTCGCCAAACCCAGCACCATAAATAATTCAAAATTCAAAATTCAAAATTCAAAATTAAAGATAGTTCGCCTCGTTACCAGGCTGGAGCCTGGTAATGCCTCCCTAGAGCCTCTGGCTCTCATTATCAGAGTAGAAGTAGAGATGCGCGATGCACTCTGTCCCAGTTATTAGATGCAAAACTAGATATTTAGTAGGTAAAATATGACTTTTACAGCAACATTAGTTGACCAGAATACTATTCGTCGTCGGGGTACTGGTTTAAGAGCTTACAATCCCGAAAAAGTATTTAAAGGATACACACTTTTCACACCTTTGACAGGTCAAGGTGAAGTCTACCTTCTGAACTTAGAAGGAGAAGTAGTACATCAGTGGAATCTGCCTTATCCACCAGGGTTATACGGTTATCTTTTGCCCAATGGCAACCTTTTTTATAATGGTAAGACTCCACCAGAAGAACCCCTACGTTTTGCTCTATGGGCTGCATTCAAAAGTGGCGTTGTTTTAGAAGCAGATCCCAAGGGAAATATTATCTGGGAATATAAGCATCCAGATCATCATCATGACGGACGCAGATTAGCCAATGGCAACACAATTCTACTCGCCATTGAAAAGATACCTCAGTCTTTGGTTAAGAGCATTAAAGGTGGCGTACCAGGTACAGAGCCAGATGGTGATATCTATGCGGATGTGCTTTATGAGGTGACTCCAGCAGGTGAAATCGTTTGGACTTGGCACGCTCACGAACACCTCGATCCAGATATATTTACGATTACACCCCAGGATCATCGACATGAATGGACTCATGGGAATACTGTGGGCGAACTCGCTGATGGCAACATTATAGTGAGCTTTCGCAATATCTCCACAGTTGTCATTATCGATCGCAAAACCGGAGAAATCATCTGGACTCTAGGCGATGATGTGCTAGCACAGCAGCACTTCCCAAACGAATTAGCTAACGGTAATATCCTGATTTTCGACAATGGCGCACATCGCCGTAACATCGCTCTCAATTTTTCTCGTGTGATTGAGGTGAACCGTCAAACCAAAAAAATAGTTTGGGAATACACCGACAATCCGCCCCAAAATTTCTTCAGTGCATATATATCAGGAGCGCAACGTTTGGCCAATGGCAATACCTTAATTACAGAAGGTGCTTATGGTCGAATATTCGAGGTGACAGTTACAGGTGAGATTGTTTGGGAATACATCAATCCCCATTTTGCATCTCGGAATATTCCAGGTGAGAAGTCGCCGGTAACTCTTGGAGAGCAAAATACAGTCTTCCGCGCCTTCCGTTATGCACCTGAAGAAGTGCCCTGGCTTTAGGCAGAGGGGCAGAGGGGCAGGGGGGCAGAGGGGCAGAGGAGCAGAGGGAGAAATAACTATTCCCTACTTGCATCTGATGCGGAACTAGCAAAGGGATTATCTAGGAAAAATAACTATTCCCTACTCCCCACACTCACTAAGAATTTTGGGTTATTTGAGTATAACTCCAGTTTCAAAGTTTGGTTAGTGTCGATAATTTTTCACGCTACGTTCGCTTCAACAAGATTTTGTGACACTAACAATTTAAGATTTGGGATTTTGGATGAAAATTCAATTCCCAATGGCGATTAACAAGTCCTATTTACCAAGGAACTTAAACATGGCTGAAATTAAAGTATACAGTGCAGTTGTTTGTCCTTATGCTCACCGTACCCGCTTGGTACTCCAAGAGAAAGGCATTGACTTCGATTTGATTGAGATTGATTTGCAGAATAAACCGGAAGGGTTTACCAAAGTTTCCCCCTATGGGAAAGTGCCTGCACTAACTCATGAGGATAACCCAGTTTGGGAGTCTGCGGTAATTAACGAATATCTCGATGAGGTATTTCCCAATCCACCACTGTTACCTAGCAGCGCTATTGCTAGGGCACAAGCTCGCATCTGGATCGATTTTGCTAACACCAGATTCGTTCCCGCTTTTTCTACCCTGCTGCGGAGTTCAGATCCCGAAAAACAAGAAGAAGCTAAACAGGAACTATACAAACATCTGGAATTCATTGAAAACGAAGGTTTAGCAAAGCTTTCTGGAGAAGGCCCTTACTGGTTTGGTGAATCCATCAGTTTGGTAGATTTTACTTACTTCCCTTGGTTTGAGCGCTGGGCTGCACTGAAGCAGTATCGTGGTTTTGGAATACCAGAGCAATTTACCCGTCTACGCCAGTGGAAACATGCTTTGAAAGAGCGTGAATCTGTGAAAGCGATCGCTCACTCTAAAGAATTCTACATCGAGCGATATGCTAAATTTGCTGCGCCTACTCTCGCTGCTGTTTAAACGTAATTCATAATACCAATTCAATTAATGATTGCAACACATCCTTGGGTAAAGACGCGATGAATCGCGTCTCTACAAATGGTCTATTTGTCGCATTCTTTTTTCCAATTGGTATAACTATGTTTCAACTGGGAATTAAAACCCCACTTGAAACATAGAATTAAACTTTTTAAAATTACGAATTACGAATTACGAATTACGAATTATGACTTTACCGAAGTGAGCCGCACTTTTGAGATAATGATAAGCCTCTCGTGCTTCATTGAAGGGGAAAACTCGATCGATAATTGGTTTGATTTGATGCTGTTGTATCGCCCGATTCATCGCTTCAAACATTTCCCGACTGCCAACATAAATTCCCTGAACTGTTAAACTCTTAAAAAGTATTGGCATAGGGTCAATTTCATTTCCTCTACCTGACAATACGCCAATCAAACTAATACGTCCCCCAATGCGGACTGCTTGTAGCGATTTTGGCAGAGTACCTGCACCGCCTACCTCAACTACATGATCTACACCGGTGCGATTGGTTAATTGATAAACTTGCTTTTCCCAATCTGGTGTTGTTTTGTAGTTGATTGTTTCGTCAGCACCAAGCTGTTTGGCTCGTGCCAACTTTTCATCACTGCTGGAAGTAATAATCGCTCTAGCACCATGTATCTTGGCAAACTGGAGAGCAAAAATTGAAACTCCTCCAGTACCGAGTAATAAAACACTATCACCTGCACCAATATTGCCTTTTGTTACAAGCCCGTGCCAAGCTGTGACTGCTGCACAGGGTAAAGTTGCGCCTTCAATGTAGGATAAGTTATCGGGTAATATTACTAAACTATCTTGGTGTAATAAGACATACTCAGCCAGCATTCCATCGATACCGCCTCCGAGATCGGATTTCATTTTCTCTTTGGTTAAAGAGCCATAAATCCAGTCTTGGAAGAAAATACCAGCGACGCGATCGCCTATTTTTACACGTGTCACACCTTCCCCCACCGCCACAACTTCTCCCGCACCGTCAGACATGGGAATTAAGGGATATTTCTGTCCAGTACCATAAGCTCCTTGAATAACCAGCAAATCGCGATAATTTAAGGATGTTGCCTTCACTTGAATCAGAACTTGTCCAGCTGCGGGTTTTGCTTGGGGGCGATCGACTAATGCCAAAGCATCAATTCCGGCGTTGCTTTGAATTTCGTAAGCTTTCATAGATGTCTTTGTTCTAGCTACAACTTTGGTATTGTAGCTAGGGTAAAAAAGAATCTAGAGACGTAGCAAGTGCTACGTCTTTACAAGAGTTCTGCATAACGCATATTTAATTTTACTAGTAGGGTTGCCCTCATCCCCTAACCCCTTCTCCCAATATGGGAAAAGGGTAACTGGAAGCTACAGAGAATCTATGAACTGCTGTACTTTTTCTAAAAGTGGCTGATATTCAATTTGCTCTGCTAACTCTTGGGCATTTTGGTAGCACGATCGCGCCATTTTTTTGCGTTTTGTAGTGGCGTAAACGCTTCCCATATTTAGCAAGGTTGAAATTTCTCCAAGATTATCGCCCAGTTCTTGATAAATCACAATGGCTTGCTTGTAGAACTTCATTGCTTGGCGATGCTCTGCCAGGGTGCTGTAGGTAAAACCAATGTTGTGAAGGGTTGTTGCTTCACCAGAGCGATCGCTGATTGCTCGACGTGTTAAAAGAACTTGATAGTAGAGCAACAGCGCTTGTTTCGGTTTTCCTAAATCATGATAGACAGAAGCAATATTGTTCAAGGTGGTTGCTTCTCCAAGCAAATTTTTCACAGCTCGTTGAATTGGCAGTGCTGCTTGAAAAAATTCTAGCGCTTGCTCAAACTTGCCTAAGACATTGTAGGCAAATCCAATACCATTGAGCGTTGTTGCTTCACCAGAAAAGTCACCTAACAATCGTCGCATCCTCAAAATTTGGTGTTGTAGCAACAGTGCGCGTTTCGGTTCTCCTAAGCGGGTATAAATTAGTGCGACATCATTAAGAGTAGAAACTTCACTTTGAGTATCTTGCGATCGCCTAAAGATTGGCAGTGCTTTGTCAAAATATTCCAACGCTTGCGAAAAGCGTCCAAGACGGCTGTAGGTAGAACCTAGATTGCTAAGTGCAGTTGCCTCTGCTGGCGCGTTGCCAATTTCAATAGCAACCGAAAGCGCCTGATGAAAACGCTCTAATGCTCTTTGAGGTTGCCAGCAACTGAGGTGAGCTAAACCGAGGTCGTTTAATGTATAACCTTCTCTGGCTCGGTCTGGAATTGCTCTAGCCAAGTGTAAATTTTTGGTTGCAAGATCGAGAGACTCTTGAAATTTACCCCGTTGGTAGTAGCGGTTTGCTTCATCACGACGTTGTTCCCATTCTTTGACTTGATTTAAAGGTTGCGTCATCTGACCTCAGTTGCATTCTGCGATAAGTAGGTAGAACATCTCTTGGGAATGAACCCCTCTTAGGTTTCCCAAATTTTAACCTCAATCTTCTATCTTTAGATATAAGACGTAAACAAATAAGTATGCTATTTTTTCATACTTACAGGAATATTTATGAAGCAATTAATACAAATACTTTAGGAGCGCACTTCTGTGCGCCCTCGGATTCCCGATTTATTTCAAAAGTCGGGAATCTTGTTGTTACATCGCTATTTTCAACTCAACCGTCGCCGCAACCACAAGACCAGTAAAGGCAATGCCAGTTGATAACCTGGCTCGGCATTATAAATCAAGCCTTTGTGCTGTAAACCAGTCAGCGCACCCTGAAGACTTCCACCCCTGGAAAGTCCTTATGTTTAGCAGTTGGTTCGCCAATGATTCTGTAGGCTGCGGTTATGAATCGTTTTGATCCGCCAAATTAAATTAAACAGTGGCAACATTTCTGGGTAGGAGACTGATAGTTTTAAGATTGCAAAATGTAAAGGGGATCGTTCAAATCTTGAGGAATATCGGGTTTTAGTAGTAGTCTTGCGGTTTCTATCTCAGGCATGGTATCAGAGTAGGAAGATAAACGCTACTTTAAACAAGCGTGTTTTTTTCCAAACATTAATATAATGCTCTTACTATGAGCATCTACCAATCTCTGAAAAAACCTTATACACCAGATCGTCGGCCTGAAAATGACTGGCGGTTATTTTTGCGTTTGGTACCTTATGCCCGTCGTCACGGACGGCTACTGGCGCTGTCAATGTGCCTACTCGTACCGATCGCACTAGCTAATGCCCTACAACCTTTCTTGATTGGCCAAGTAATCTCCCTGATTCGTAACGAACCAAGCACTTACGAATTTTTCAGGAATCGTCCCTTCTCGCAAGGGCTAAATATCCTAGAGGGATTACTGGTAATTGCGATCGCCATCCAATTGATATTGACAGGTCTCCAAGGTTATATAGTCCAAAAGCTAGGGCAACAAATCACCGCAGCAATTCGCCAAGACTTATTTCAGCATGTAACATCTCTAGCAGTGCGCTTTTTTGACCGCACACCCGTAGGTAAATTAATTACCAGAATCACCAGCGATGTGGAAGTGTTAGGCGATGTCTTTTCGACTGGGGCAATTGGCATTATATCCGACTTGTTTTTAATGCTGGTGACTTTGGGTTTAATGTTTTCCATCCAGTGGCAACTTTCTTGCTTGCTGATATTGATGCTGTTACCAACTAGCTGGGTAATTGTTTACATTCAAAAACAGTACCGCAAAGCCAATTACAAAGGGCGAGAAGAACTTTCGATCCTAAATTCACAGCTACAAGAAAATGTGCTTGGTATTAACGTCGTGCAGTTGTTCCGTAGAGAAAAATTTAATGCCGAATTGTTTCGTGCTACGAACAACACCTACATTCAGCAAATGGATAAAACCATCTTTTATGACTCATTTGTTTCAGCAACCTTAGAATGGGTTGGACTGATTGCGATCGCAGGTGTTTTGTGCGTGGGTGGTTGGTTGCTGTTGGAAAAAAACTTGACTTTCGGGACTTTATCGACATTTATATTGTATGCCCAGCGATTATTTGACCCTTTAAGGGCTTTTGCGGAAAAATTTACAGTAATTCAAGCTGGTTTCACTGCCATTGAACGCGTAGGCGATATATTAGATGAACCGATAGAAATTCGCGATCGCGCCAATGTCCGCTTCTCAATATTTGATGCGAAATTTGGCTACATCGACGAAATACTGGCAAATCTAGAATCCCCAGACCTGACTTCCCCCCCAGAACTGGGAGAGATTCGCTTCGATCGCGTCTGGTTTGCTTACAAAAATGATGATTACGTAATTAAAGACTTAGATTTTACCATTCATCCTGGTGAAAAAGTGGCATTAGTCGGCCCTACAGGTGCGGGTAAAACTTCGATTATTCGTCTTTTGTGCCGCCTTTACGAACCCACCCAAGGACGCATTCTCATAGATGGCGTAGACATTCGGGAAGTACCACAAGCAGAACTGCGGCGCTACATGGCAGTAATTTTACAAGAAGGCTTTTTGTTTGCTGGCGATGTTAAAAGCAACATCTCTTTAGGAGATGGCTACACCATTGAGCAGATTCAACAAGCAGCAGAAGAAACCAACATTGCCCAGTTTATAGAAGAATTACCTCAAGGTTATGATACTCAACTTCGAGAACGGGGGACAAATATTTCTAGTGGTCAAAAGCAACTTTTAGCCTTTGCGCGAGCTGCCATTCGCAATCCGCAAATTTTGGTACTAGATGAGGCTACCGCTAGTTTGGATGTTGGTACAGAAGCTTCAGTTCAAGAGGCATTAAACCAGCTTTTGCTTAGACGTACCGCCATTATTATCGCTCACCGCTTGTCTACAATTCGTAATGTAGACCGGATTTTTGTTCTCAAGCGTGGCGAATTAATCGAACAGGGAAGTCACGAACAACTACTGCAACAAGGAGGGCTTTATGCCACTTTACATAACTTGCAGATGTTAGGAAGTTAGGATATTTTATAATCCCAAAGTGGAAAAGAGCGATCGCAACGTTCGCCGCAGGCATTGCCTAAAGTGATACTGTTATTGAAAGTGCGATCGCCCAAAATCAGCGGATGTTGGCAAGTGCGATCGCATAAAATAATTACGTCATTGCTATTACTAAATTTCTCCAGAATCTATTGCTGACTGTTACCTCTATATTCATCAACTAAAATCACAGGCTCAAGCTTATTATCGCTATTTCTAAAATCAAGAACACGCCCCCTAAGTTTAGATTTAATCAAATATCTACCGCAGTCTATTAGATACCCATCTGACCTACCACTTTTGGTGCATCAACCTGCAAACTCATCTGCTCGCAACGCACACTTAACCAAGGCTGACCTAAACTTATTCCAAAAAAAGGACTTTCGGTGGGGATTTCTAATTTAGAACCAATCAAACCCAATACAGACTCAAATTCAGCAGGGAATATCAGCAAATCACTACCCTTGACGCTGAAACTAGAAGCGCTTAACCGCTGTCTCCATGCCAAGCTTTGTTGATTATACTTAAGACTACACAATTTCCGGTTTTCCTGATGCACAGTAACTTGCTTTCCTTGTTCCCAGGTAAACTTAGCTAGTTCCTTTGGTAGCCCCCAAATTTCTCGACCACCAGCCACCGAATCAGCATTATCTACATAAATATGAGAAACCCAAGCGCCGATTTTACTCTGGTAATTAACCAAAGCTGGAACAACAATTAACTCACTATACTCTAGTACTGAGCCTGACCCGTAATGAGATAAATACACGCTACCGAGGGTTTTACCAGGCCATACAGAAACAATTTCTAACTCTAAGGGAATCAAAGGGCGCACTTGGTCAATATTTAGCAAATGCAGAGTTTGGATAGCATAACCTTGAAGTGTCCAAGGTGCTTGTGGATATGGCATAAGAAATTAACCGGACTTTATATAACTCTTAATTCCTAACCCCTAACTCCTTAAAAAAAATCCCCACTCAGGCATTTGTCTGAGTGGGTAATTATTAAGGTGGGACAAGATAATCTTCCCAAAAGAAGTAGAAAAATTATTTGCTCTCTGTAAAATCAGCGTCAATTACATCGTCGCCGTTACTAGAACTAGAGGAACTGCTACTATCTTGAGGTTCACCACCAGATGTAGCACCGGCACCAGCGCCAGCACTGGCACTAGCACCAGCTTGTTGATAGATGTTGCTACCAACAGCGAATAACGCTTGTTGCAATTCTGGGGTGAGCTTTTTGATTTGCTCATCGTCTTCTTTAGCAACTGCTTCCCGCAGTTCTTTCACCAAACCTTCGACTTTGGTCTTGTCAGCATCGGGAACTTTATCGCCCAATTCTTGTAACTGCTTCTCAGCTTGGTATGCCAAAGAGTCAGCTTGATTCTTGCGTTCAATCTTCTCACGCCGTTCTTTGTCAGATGAAGCGTTTTGTTCAGCTTCTCTTACCATCCGGTCAACGTCATTTTTATCCAGGGTGGAAGCGCCGGTTATGCTAATGGACTGTTCTTTACCAGTACCTTTGTCCTTAGCGGTAACGTTAAGGATACCGTTAGCGTCAATATCAAACACCACTTCAATTTGAGGAACGCCGCGTGGTGCAGGAGGAATACCATCCAGACGGAAGGTTCCCAAGCTCTTGTTATCGTTAGAAAATTCGCGTTCACCTTGGAGGACGTGAATTTCTACGTTGGTTTGTCCATCCACAGCAGTGGAGAAGACTTCTGATTTCTTGGTGGGAATTGTGGTGTTGCGGGGGATAATTTTGGTCATCACGCCGCCCAATGTTTCCACACCCAAAGATAGCGGTGTCACGTCTAACAGCAAGATGCCAGTTACATCACCAGCCAGTACTCCAGCTTGAATAGCTGCACCAACTGCTACGACTTCATCAGGGTTGACGGTTTGGTTGGGGTCTTTACCCAATACCTGCTTCACAATCTGTTGGACTGCGGGAATCCGCGTAGAACCACCAACTAACACCACTTCATCAATATCGCCTTTGTTTAACTTGGCATCCCGAAGGGCGTTTTCCACAGGAATACGACAACGGTCGATTAAGTCAGAGCAAAGTTCTTCAAATTGAGCGCGAGTCAGGGTTGTATCCAGGTGCTTCGGCCCATCCTGGGTAGCGGTGATAAATGGTAAGTTAATTTCTGCTTGGCTGACACTAGAAAGCTCAATTTTGGCTTTTTCTGCGGCTTCCGTTAGACGTTGTAAAGCTTGCTTGTCTTTCCGCAGGTCAATACCTTCGGCTTTCTTGAACTTCTCAGCTAAGAAGTCAACTATTTTTTTATCAAAGTCGTCACCACCAAGGTGGGTATCACCAGATGTGGCTAGTACTTCAAAAACTCCGTCTCCTACTTCCAGCACGGATACGTCGAAAGTACCACCACCAAGGTCAAATACTAGGATGGTTTCGTTACTCTTCTTGTCAAATCCATAAGCCAGAGAAGCAGCGGTAGGCTCGTTGATAATCCGCAGAACTTCAATCCCGGCGATTTTCCCAGCGTCTTTTGTTGCTTGCCGCTGAGAGTCATTGAAGTATGCAGGAACAGTGATTACAGCTTGGGTTACAGTTTCACCCAAGTATTTGCTGGCATCTTCAACTAGTTTGCGAAGAACTTTTGCAGAAATTTCTTCAGGAGCAAACGGTTTACCAGCTATTGGACAATCTAATTTGACATTGCCGTTGCTGCTAAGAACTTTGTAAGAAACTTCTGTAGCTTCGTTACTAACTTCATCGTAGCGGCGACCGATAAAGCGTTTGACTGAGTAAAACGTATTTTCGGGGTTCATCACCGCTTGGCGTTTGGCGATTTGGCCAACCAAGTTGTCGCCATTTTTGGCAAATGCGACTACTGATGGCGTTGTCCGAAAACCTTCAGCATTAGCAATTACTGTGGGTTTACCACCTTCCATCACTGCCACGCAGGAGTTCGTTGTTCCTAAGTCAATTCCAACTACTTTTGCCATTTTAGGTGCTGGCTCCGTATAACTACAAATGAATGAATGAGAATATAAAGCACTAAATTTTGAACCAACAGGGTTAAGAAATCAGCCAGTTCAGCATGAATACCTTTGATTTGGCTTTCCTGGGGTTAAAACTCCAGACTATGCTGATATATATACTGAAGCTTAGTGGTAGCCAGTCCATGAAGGGTGGTTTCCCGAACCTTACTTGGGACGGTTAAACTAACTAAATTTTGTTTTTAGTTGGTTCATGGATTAATTTGTCTTCACTCTGTCTAATGTAGAAGAATTAATACTTTCAGTAATTAGGGTGAACCGTAACGTCCGAGTGGTGTTTGCCGTCTTTTGAGGCAATAAACTACAGAAGCAGTGAGGATTAGGGATTGGGCACTTGCACTTGTACTGCCCTTCGACTACGCTCAGGAACCGCGAACGCGAACAGCGTCTCGTAGAGAAGCCGTTGGCGCAGCCTCTCGTAGAGAAGTATGGGGCATGGGAGAGAATAATAACTCAGCACCAACACTTAGCACTCAGCACTCAACACTCAACACTCAGCACTCAGCACTCAGCACTCAGCACTCAGTAATTATTCAATCCCAGAAAAAAGAGTTTCCCAGTCAATCACAGGTGGTCTTTGTCCTTGGTTGACTATTTCAAAAATTTTCCTAGAGCTATTTGGCTGAAAAAGGCATTCTACACAAGCGCTTGCAACATCAATCCGGCTGGCATCACCCGAAAGCGTATCACCAGTGCCTATGACCACACCGTATTTACCCCCAGTTTTTGCCTTAAGGAGGGTGTTGAGGTCGTATGAGGTATAGGGGCCGTCAATGAGGCGTCCTGGGCGGATAATGGTGTAGGGTAATCCTGAATTAATAATGGACTCTTCGCCTTTTTGTTTGGCATCCAACACGCCAAAACTATTAAGAATACTAAAAGGAAACTGATTTTTACGGAGAATTCCACAAGAAGAGACGAAAACGAATCGCTTCAAATTCTGGGGTGCTGCTGCTACTAAATTGCTGACACCTTGAGCATCGATTTTTGCTGGACTATTCTTTGCTTTTGCTTCACTAGATTTGGGATTAAGGAAAATAATTCCCCATTCAATCAAGTTCGGGGTTTCGTCAAACTCCCATCGCGCAGAGGGAAAGGCAGTAGTTCCAGTACAATTTATGATGTAAGTAACACCTAGCATTGCATCTGGCAGTGTAGCTGGCTGGCGGATGTCACCAACAGCAATCTCCACTTTTTGGTTAAACATCTCTTCAGCTTTTGCAGCATTGCGTGTGAGAACGCGAACTTTTAAACCCTTTTCGAGTAACTTGCCTACCACTAATTGCCCGACTCCACCTGTAGCACCAGCTACTAGTATCAAATCTTTAGCTGAATCAAAAGAAGTCATAAAGTGCCCTTGAGATAGTCTATTGCTAATCTACCTAAAAAATAAGATGTCTACGACAGGCTATGACGCTCGATAGCGCAGTGTTAGCGACGCAAGAGCGTCTGACTTCTGACTCGCTAACGCATATAAACATGATATCGCCCTGAGCAATTCTCAAGCAAATCATGATGCACAGAATTTAATTTTTGTCAATACTTTATTTAACTGTTTAGCTAGAGTCAGCCAAACCTACAGTTTCATTCCCCTGTGGCTACCACCGTTTATTAGTAAATTGGCAGCAGAAGACAGGGCAGTTATTTTACAACCCAAATGGCAGCGCGATCGATTTTGGCAGTGGTGGTTTATTTGTAACTTTAACTGGTGCGCCACTCTCACGGCATCAGATTTTGTGTTGCAAGCATAGTTTATCCAAAACGGAGTTCCAAAAAGAACCAGATTAAAGATTTGGCTAATGGTTGTTGACTCTGTAGCTTTCACGCTGATAAGTGGGAATTTTAGGAAAAGGGCAAATTCCCTAGAACTGAATTAGCACGGTAGTCAGCACTTGAGGTTTTGAGTAAGGAATGAAAATTAGTCAAAAATTAATTTTGGGTATTCTAGGAATGGCTATTCTCTCAGGAATAATTGGTGCTATTAGTGCTAATCAACAATTGATGATAGCTAAATATCTTGCTCAACAAGAAGCCGAAGAAGTTGCTGGACTACTGGGATATTTCGTAAGTCACGATCTTGAAAAACACGAAAAGCGATCGCAAGATCAAATGCTAGCTCATCTGCAAGAGCATGTTCAATCGCTACACAAGCAACGTCAGCGCGATTTGGAGATTGTAGACCGCAATAAAATCATTCTGGCAGATGTAGTTGCGGAAGATATCGGTACGCGATTAGATCGCGATCGCAATAATGAAGTTGGTAAAACTATTCAAGATGGCATACCCAGAACCTATATTGAGTCCAGTCCTGAATACCCAAATGGAATTCTATTGATTGCTGTTGCTTTTAAGACTAGCAACGGTGAAACAATGGGTGCAGTAGTTTTGGAATATACACCACTTTATAAAGCAGCACTAGCAATAGCCCATAAAAATATTGTTGTCACGTCGTTTATTAGTTTGGGATGTAGCATCTTTGCATTAGTAGTAGGTTATCTGCTCTCCAAAACCATTTTAAAACCGATTAAGCAACTCCAGGAAGCTGTGATGAATCTGGCTGAAGGTAAGCTGGATACCAGAGTTAATATTCGCTCTCACGATGAAATTGGCGAATTAGCTACCTCGTTCAACAAAATGGCAGACGATCTCCAATATTCTAGAGATGATTTGGTCAATGCTAACGAACAATTACGAGACGAAATTAGCGAGCGCCTACAGGCAGAAGCAGAACTTCAGCAAGCTCTGAAAGACCTGCAAAAAACCCAAATCCAATTAATTCAATCTGAAAAAATGTCGAGTTTGGGTCAACTAGTGGCGGGAGTTGCCCATGAAATCAACAATCCAGTTAATTTTATCTACGGCAACCTGCAACACACTGATGATTACACTCAACAGTTGCTGCTGTTAATTAAGCTTTATCAAAATCATTATCCTAACCCAGAGCCAGAAATAAAAAATGCTAACGCAGAAGCAGATATTGAGTACCTAACAGAAGATTTGCCTAAGATGTTAACCTCAATGAAGATGGGGGCTAAACGCATTCGGGAAATTGTTCTCAGTCTCCGAATTTTCTCTCGTTTGGATGAAGCTGAGTTCAAAACGGCCGATCTGCATGAAGGAATCGACAGTACTCTGTTAATTTTGCAACACCGCCTGAAGCTACAAAATAATCGCCCTGAAATTAGAGTGATTAAAGAATATGGTGAAATACCTCAAATTCAGTGTTTTGCAGGGCAAATGAATCAGGTATTTATGAACATCTTGGCAAATGCGATCGACGCCTTAGAAGATTGTTGCCAAAAAGAACTTTGTCCAAATCCCTTGATTCGCATTTCTTCTGAACAGGTAAATGAAAATGTAATTATTCGGATTGCTGATAATGGAGTAGGGATTCCAGAAGAAATACAGTCGCGTTTATTTGACCCTTTTTTCACCACGAAACCAGTTGGCAAGGGGGCTGGTATGGGCTTATCGATTAGCTACCAGATAATTACTGACAAGCATGGTGGATCTTTGCAATGTATTTCATCACCGGGACAAGGTGCAGAGTTTGTAATTACAATCCCAATTCGAGTAGGGAAACCAGCACAATCATCAATTTGCGATCGCCACGCCTATCGGTAAAAGTCAGTGCCAATATTTTTTAGCCCTTCAGTGCGTAGGCGTAGCCCGCACTTCTCTGCGAGACGCTGCGCAAACGACAAGCTCAGTGACCATCGTAGACATCCCAGTTAGAGGGGAATTGCCCCTGAATTGTTCGGTTCTACCACTGTCATCAGTATACAAATAGCTATAACCTCTTAGATAGTAGTGAAATGTCTAACCTAGACGCTGTTAGTCGCTCTTGAATTAAGGGGTGAAAGCCTGTGTACCAATGGATATTGCCAAGCCTGAGCGAAATCTTGGCTGAAAATCAATCAAGTGTGGCAGAATGTTCACCTGCTAAAGCAGAGCAGCAGTGGCGTATCAGCCTCGCAGCGACAGAACATTTGCTATTAAATACTTTAGCAGACCCTTCAGTTGACACAACCCAAGGATTAGTTTTAGTTGCACCAGCACCCTTGTTTAGTCAACCAAAATTGACTCAAAGTTTACATACAGTAACTTTTACAGCAAAACCATTTAACCCTTTGGCGCTGATGCCGTTTCAGATGCCAGGTACGATACCTGCGGCAGACTACGCCAATCCATCTGTAAATGAAGACATTGCTCCCCATGATTCGGTACTTCCTTTACTACCTGCCGATCCTCTGGGGGCAGAACAGTTTTGCTTGGTTTTTACAGATAAATTCAGATTAGTACTAGTTTTAACAACCCACAAAAACGGTAAAAAAACCTTTTCATTTTCTTTTGAGCCAGAGATAGTGCAGCAGGCTTGGCGATCGCTAGGGGCAAGGGTAATGCTGGCTAATCCAGAATTTTTCGCCCGCTTGGACACATTAGTAGAACAGTATTCTCCGGTAGCACCAGACTACCGGATGATGATTCACTTTAGTCAGTTATTGCTTCAGGAATTAACAGAACCAGAAGAAACTAGAGACTCTTTACTAGGGACTGGGGAAGAAGCAGGGGAACAGGGGAGCAGAGGAGCAGGGGAGCAGGGGAGAAGAGTTTTCTCCAATACCCAGTCCCCAATGCCCAATACAACTCTTGGAGAGGCCGCGCCAACGGCTTACCTCAGCTCCGGCTCCATTGAGCGAAGTCGAGATGCTCGGCACGAGTCGCTCAGTACAAGCGCCCAATCTCCAAATCCTGATGTAGAATTGCTCCAAGCCTTCGCTCACGAAGTCCGCACACCTTTAACAACTATTCGCACCATGACTCGTCTGCTGTTGAAACGGCGAGACTTAGATGCTAGCGCGATCAATCGCTTAAAAATTATCGATCACGAATGTACCGAGCAAATTGACCGTATGGAATTGCTGTTTAAAGCCGCAGAACTGGAAACTACTGCCTCAGCAAAATCGTCAAAAACTCAACTCACGCCGATGTCTTTAGACCAAGTGTTGCAGCAGAGCATTCCCCGTTGGGAACAAGCAGCGCATCGGCGGAACTTAACTTTAAATGTTATTTTACCCCAGCAATTACCGACAGTGGTAAGCAATCCCACCATGTTGGATCAGGTTCTCACTGGTTTGATGGAAAACTTTACTCGCAGCTTACCCGCTGGCAGCCATATTCAAGTACAAGTTATCCCAGCTGGAGATCAACTGAAGTTACAATTATCGCCGCAATTCAGATGCAAAGATTCAAATAAAGCCGCCATACCTGCAACACCACCGATTCGCAAGGCTCTAGGCCAACTGCTGATGTTTCAACCAGAAACAGGCACGATTAGTTTGAATATCGCTGCAACTAAGCATTTGTTTCAGGCGATCGGTGGCAAACTAATTGTGCGCCAGCGTCCACACTATGGGGAAGTGATGACGATTTTCTTGCCTTTAGAAGTTAGCAATAAACAGAAACCAATAGTCACGAATTAGAGATATAGCAATCCTAAATGAGATTGTGAAAATTTTTGTTATGGTCGTCCTTGGTCATTTGTCACTTGTACTGCCCTTCGACTACGCTCAGGAACCGCGTTCGCGCAGCCTCTCCAAGAGTTGTATTTGTCATTTGTGACTACAACGGACAAATGACTAATAACTAATGACATGAAACAAAGTACTTTTCCACGCATCTAACAAATATTTCTACACCCATTGCCAAGGCGGTTTCGTCAAAATCAAACCGGGGATGATGATGGGGATATGCTAAGTCTTTCGCGGGGTTAGCAGAACCTAAAAAGAAATAACAACCAGGAATCTCTTCTAAGAAAAATGACATATCTTCAGCAGCCATAGTTTGGCATTCTGGCACAATACCTAGAGGAGTTTCTACAATTTCTTCTGCTACCGATCGCACTAGTTCTGCTATTTTTATATCATTAATTACTGGTGGATAAAGTGACCAATATTCTAAGTCATAATTTGCACCATGACTCTGACAAATTCCAGCAATAATCTGCTCGACACGCTGGTTAAAAAATCCTTTCAAACTAGGATTAAAATACCTGACAGTAGCACTCATTCTCGCTGTATCAGCAATTACATTACGTTTGCTTCCAGCGTGAAGTTCTCCAACTGTCACTACTGCTGAATCAATGGGATTAACATTCCGAGCGACAATAGTTTGCAAAGCATTGACGATTTGGGCAGCAACAACAACGGAGTCAACAGTTTGATGGGGTAATGCGCCGTGTCCACCTTTACCCAAAATTGTGCAGTTAAAGCATTCCACAGCTGCCATCAATGCGCCAGCACGCACACCCACTGTTCCTAAAGGCAAATTATTCCACAAGTGCAAACCAATAATCGCGTTAACATCTGGATTTTTCAGAACTCCAGCTTCAATCATCGGCTTTGCGCCTCCTGGTGATTCTTCCGCTGGCTGAAAAATAATTTTCACGATACCGGAGAAGTCTTGACGATGCTGCTGGAGATAATAAGCTGTACCTAAAGCGATCGCTGTATGTCCATCATGTCCACAAGCGTGCATCACTCCATCATGCTGGGATTTGTACGGCACTTCGTTGAGTTCTTGGATTGGCAAAGCATCCATATCCGCACGAATCGCTAAAACTTGGGGAGTCGGGAGTTTGTTGCCTTGGATGGTGGCAACAATGCCAGTCTGGGCAATGCCGGTTTGATGCTCAATTCCCCATTCTTGCAGCTTTTGTGATACAAACTCGGCAGTCAGTTTTTCTTGAAAACCCAACTCTGGTTGTTGATGCAATCGCCGCCGCCACTCTACTAATTGTGGTTGCAATGAGCGGATCGAAAGTCGGATGCGAGATAGATCAACTGAAGAAGGATTGGGAAAGGTGGAAACCATTATGAAGACAAACTAGTTTAAGTACAGCTAATACCAATTTGAAAAAAGAATGCAACATATATTATATAGATAAGATCCTTGCCAATCGTCCTCAATACATTGGTAAGGATGCGCGTCAACGCAGGTGGGTTATCTGCTGCAAAATTTTTTAAATTGGTATAACTTAGATTATTTTCCTAGTTTAACGTGACTTGAATGAGTCTTCATTGACACTCTACTCAGCATTGAGTAAGGTCAAAAAGTTTCTAATTGATGGCTGTTAATTTTCTCTCTAGGTCAAATAAAAAGCCGTGGATATACTCTTCAGTCCATTCGGCCCCATAGAAGCGTTTAAACATCCCTCGTGCTGGGTCTTTTTCAGCCCGATATCGCAGGTATCGCAGTTGGGCTTGTTCAATGGCTACTAAATTTTGGGAATCTGTTATGGGTTCTGCCTGCTCTACGAAATCGAGATAAGCTTTCAAATAGTCTTTGAAAGCGGCAAACACCTGAGTTTCTACTACAGCTGTTTCTTGGGGACGAGTCCAGAGAAAAGCGGGAGAGAAAAAAGGCTGTGCTTCTTCGGGAAAATCTCCTCCCCAAGACAAGTGTTGCTGGTGGGTGTGGAAAATGGGCAAAATTGGTTCGGTATATTTCGCCTGATATGCTGAATCATCCCGAAATAGGGGCTGCATATCCAAAGCAATTAGATGTCCTCCTGGCAATGTCACCAAATCTGCCCCAAAAAAGGGCAAATCGTAGTTGAGGCGGGGGAAAATCACAAAATTCAGCACTTGCAGCGAATTGCCACCTTGCACGTGAGCTGCCCGAATTTGCCGCAATTTTGAAGTTTGAAAGGCATAACTGGTGGTGACAACCTCTTCCTGATTCTTGCCCTTGCCCACAACAGCACTCTTGGACTCAAATCCAGTGGGGATAGGATAGGGCTGTAAATCCAAACGCGATCGCATATAGGCGATCGCATAATCGAGAAATGGCTGATAAAGCGTCACGTTGCTTCGCTCCGAATTCAAAATTAATAATCCCCAATGCCAAATGCCAATTATCTTTTGCCGGCAGCGACTGCTAGGGGAACAGCATCTTCAAATAAGAATTCATGGAGAAAGCGCTCTGCCCATTCATGACCAAAGTAACTGCTAAACAAACCAGATGCTGGATCGCGGTCTGCACTATATTGGTCATAGTCTTTTTGGGCTTTGACAATCCGCTGGATATCTTCAGGGTCTTGGAGCGGTTTGGCATCTGCTAACATTTGCCAATACAAATTTAAATAATCCTGAAAAGCTTCAAAGACTCGTGTTGCCACTGTTTCCGGGTCGGTTTTGGCAAACAGTAAATATTTAGAAAAATACTGGTTGGCATCGTAAAACTTCATTTCTAAGTTTTGCGCCAAATCCGGGTATTTATCATGCAGAGATTTCAGTGGAACTATATATTTTTTTTGATAATCTTCATCCTGAAATAAAGGCTGGAAATCAAGCACAATCAGGTTTTTGACTTTCCCAAAGGATAAAAAATCAATCCCTAACAGAGGTAAATCGTAATGGTGACTGGGATAAATCACGCTGTTAAAAATTTGAGCGCTTTCCCCAGCATCAATGTAGGTATAGCGAATTTTCCGCAACTCTTGAGATTGATAACACCAACTGCGAATAGTTGCTGGGTTTCTGCCGCGATCGCTAACTTTGAATTCCAAACCAGGGGGAATAACCCTACTTTGTAAATCAAACCGCTGAAATAGCTCTTTTTCTAAAAATTCCAGGAAAGGCTTATACATGGAGCATGATTTGTTAACCCTTGCATGAAAATAAGTGATGGCGATCGTGCACGTCTCATTTATGAGAAACAAAGCAACATTCCTTAATGGGGCATCGGGAAGAGGCGGAGGGGCAGAGGAGCAGAGGGGCAGAGGGGAAAAATTTACTGCAACTTCTCCCCTGCTCCCCTGCTCCCCTGCTCCCCTGCTCCCCTGCTTCCCCCTAACGCCTAGCATGATTGCGACCGATCATTTGCTCCAAGATTTCTTGGGAAACACAACGACGTTCGGAACAATAAGTCATCAAGTTAATTCCGTTCATCATTCGTACCGTACTGACTCTGACACGAAAATCATCCGTAACAAACCAACAACGTTCCTGACCTTGATTATTGTCATAGTCAGTATCAATCGTCAGCACTCCATCATCAGCAAACCGATATCGGCTTACAACTGGAATGCTCTCAACATAGCCTTGGTTGCGAATAAGTTTTCCAGAACGCCTCGTTTCGTCGGGAACATCAACCAAAA
The DNA here is from genome assembly GCF_056620565.1 of Nostoc sp. LEGE 12454. Classification (NCBI taxonomy): domain Bacteria; kingdom Bacillati; phylum Cyanobacteriota; class Cyanophyceae; order Nostocales; family Nostocaceae; genus Nostoc; species Nostoc sp. LEGE 12454. Next base: position 70,331 of record NZ_JBWQXL010000009.1, on the reverse strand, counting down.
TCGCAGCATTATCGCTATTCGGTAGCCTGCTATCTAGGTTAGCTTGCCATGCAAAGCTAGCACCGCCTGTTGCTTTACTAGGATCTATCCCTTGGGCTTTACAAACTTCTTGGACTTTTGGATCGTCCTTTTCCATGACTTTTATAATCAAATTCGACTCCCCCGACTCATCCGCCGCCGAGTCAAAATGATGAACGGCGCGTTCCGTAAACCACGTACCTTCACTTTTACGGAAGAAGTCGATCATTGTCAAAGGCGGTATTATATGCATCTGTTTTGAAACCTCGTTTTATCAAATTTTGGCGTTATTAATACTAGTGATGAGATGAAGTCCCGATTTAGCTAAAGTGTAGAATAACTCCAAAAGTGATATTTTAATCAGCTGATGACAAATAGTGAAATTCAACTTATTACTAGCGATCGCCCCAGCCCAACTCCAGAAATCTTAACAGCCCTCAAAACCGGAATCCCTGTGGATTCGATAGATTTGTACCAATTCAATCTAAAGGAAGTCGATTTCCGACAAGCTAACTTGAGTCAAGCCAAGCTATTAGGAGCCGACCTCAGCGAGGTGGTATTAAGTAATCTCGATTTGAGTGGAGCAGATTTGCGAGGCGCTAATCTGCGAGGAGCCGATTTGAGTGGGGCTAATTTGCGGGGAGCTTATTTAAACCGTGCTGACCTCCAACAAGCAAATCTCAGTGGTGCAAATTTGGAAGGAGCCAAACTCCAAGTAGCGCGTTATGATTCACAAACGAAATGGCCCGAAGAATATAACTACAAAGCTTCGGGAGCGGTAGGGCCGGGTGCTAATCTCAATGGTGCTTTTCTGAATACAGCTTCTTTACGAAATGCAGATTTACAAGGTGCTAATCTGCGTGGAGCCTACCTGAGTGGTGCTGACTTGACAGGAGCCAATTTGCAAGGTGCTTCTTTGAGTGGAGCCGATCTGACAAAAGCTTATTTGACAGGGGCTTGCTTACGGAATGCTCGATTGACAGGAGCCGATTTGCGAGATACAGACCTGCGAGCAACCGATCTCAGTGATGCAGAGATGGAGCATCTTCAAAGTATTGCTGGGGCAGATTTTACTCTTGCTCAAGGACTCACAGAAACAACTAAAGCCATGCTTTCCAGCCGTCCACATTCAGAACTCGATGTTTGGAACGCCTATACCCGCAAAACAACTCGTGAAAGTTTGAGTGCTTGACCGTGCCAATTTTAGATTTTAGACTTTGGCTACGCTCAGTCGAACGATTTTAGATGCAAGCCGCGCTCCTTGTGGGCGAAATAAATCCAAAATCGAATTTGTGCTTTCAGCGGTAGTAAAGGTACGACCAAAATCCAAAATTGTTTGACTCGTTGTTCTGTAGTGAGTTTACAACGGCTGCCAGTTCTTTTTCAAAAGCGCTAAAAATGTCGCGTATCCTTCGGAAAAGCCAGGCGGATCGGGTAGAACATATTGCGGAAATTCTTTATACGATCGCCAGGGTTCCGAAGCATTATGCCGCAAATGTAAGGCACATTCTGAGGAACCTGGTAATCGCCAAGTCATTTGACCGGCTTGTATATCAGTCACAAATGCCTCCTCATCTCGAAAAAGTTGATCTTTTATTCCAGAGTTTGGCAGATTAACCGGATATTTTGGTCAAATTTAAGGTAAAATAAAATATTTACTGTTTATCCATCGGTTTTCTCACAATATTGCATTGCAGACAAAGCCACACCGCTATTGTGGCAACAGGTCTTCTAAAGCAGCTCCGACAACTCGGTGATCCTCATCCTGTCTGAGTTGGTTCAGGGCTGCTTTGGCTTCCGGTTCATCAAATCGTTTAAGAGCATAGCTAACTCGCACGCGCATCCGCCAAGATTCATCGTTCACCAACGTTAGTATTTGGGATAATGCCGCCAGATGTTGGCTAGAGTTAGCTAGTAAGCCAAGTGCATCAACAGAAGATTCCTGAACTGTGAAATCTTCATCTTTTAAACCCTGAACGCATATATCAAATAGTTCTTCAGGGCAATCCATTTCAGCGATCGCAGCCAAAATGCTCCGTCTAACTAGCCAGTGGTCATCCTGATAATATGCCAAAACTAGATGAGAAACTGCGACTCTGCCAAATAGCGATAACGAATTTGCCGCCTCAGCCCGCACGTTGGGAGTATCATCAAATTTCATAATTTGCATCAAAGCCGCAAAAGATTCCGCTGATTGTTGATTACCCAAACCCCTAGCCACAAAAGAACGCACCAAAAATTCGGAGTCATGAAGTTTACTCGTAAGCAGAGGAACTGCAACTTCTGATTCATAATCATTGAGGGCAGCGATCGCCTTCAAACGATAGTGAAAATCTGGGTTCTTCAGTTCAGCTTGGATTTTATGGATTTCCATAAGTGCATTTGGTACAGCTATTCTTTACTTTATTTTACAGATGTCACCAAATGGCGATCGCATTGTTGAGAGATGTGCGATTCGTTGATTAGTGAATCACGGTAATCAGCCCGTAAATAACTAATCCAGCCCGTCAGCAGATAACTGACAATAAGGCTGAACTCTCGGTCAGATGTAGGTGAAAGCCCTACCATTCAGACTCAGAATTGACTCCTTATCTGCCCACACCGAACAAGCTCGATTCTTGTAGAGTGAAGCTGGGAACAGGGCGCAATCAGACAGCCGTTGCGGGTTGACACTGGCGCTAACAGGGAGTTCCCACGGCGAAACCGGGTCTAGAAAAGCAACTTAAAGAAAAGCAGGGCGCAACATAAAACCCCTGACTTCACTGGAGAACTAATTCCCGCCGTATATATCTTTAATAACGGTAAGAGTCAAGGGAATCCAGCAGTTGAAATGACCACGCCTAACGGAACTATCAATCTTTCCGAGGGAACGAATAAAAACGATTTGTGAGTCTTGGGGCAGTCGAACTCCAGGTAGGCTAGACGAGAAGCAGAATCCTCACAATTCGGGTAGGACAGACCGTAATTGGTCTGAGGTGTTCAGAATACACAAAACTCTAGAAGAGAAAATGATTAGACACAGTTATAAAACTAGTGAATCTTGGAAAGCCCTACCGTGGAAGAAATTCCGCCGAAATCTTTTCCGCCTTCAAAAGCGTGTGTACAAAGCGGTTCTTGTTGGAGACAAGCGGAAAGCGCGGTTACTCCAAAAGCTTATTCTAAAATCAACCTCGGCTCGATTTCTTGCAATAAGACAAGTATCTCAGCTAAATGCTGGTAAAAAGACGGCTGGTATTGATGGTAAGAAATCCCTCTCATTTGAAGAACGCTTCAATCTTGAAGAACTACTGAAAATGAACAGTGAAAATTGGAAGCATCAAGGACTACGGGAAATCCCCATCCCCAAAAAGGACGGGACTACCAGAATGCTTAAAATACCAACTATCGCGGATAGAGCTTGGCAATGCCTTGCAAAATATGCACTGGAGCCAGCACACGAAGCCACCTTCCACGCTAGGAGTTACGGGTTTAGAACTGGGCGCTCTGCCCATGATGCACAGAAGTACATCTTTGACAACCTACGCTCACAAAGTAACGGAATAGATAAAAGAGTTATAGAACTCGATATCGAAAAATGCTTCGACAGGATTAATCACTCAGCAATAATGGACGAACTCGTTGCCCCCAAAGGCTTAAAACTCGGTATTTTTCGATGCCTCAAGGCAGGAGTGAACCCAGAATTTCCCGAACAAGGTACACCTCAAGGGGGAGTAGTTACCCCACTATTAGCAAATATTGCGCTCAACGGAATCGAAGATATTCACAAATATCATCGAGACTATAAACGGGGAAAGAGAATCACAGGCAATACCTCAGAAAAGGATATCGCCGAACCATCAATCCGATACGCGGACGACATGGTTATCATACTCCGACCCGAAGATGATGCGACAGAGGTACTTGAAAGAATCAGCGAATTTCTCCGCAAACGCGGAATGAATGTAAGCCAAAAGAAAACCAAAGTTACCGCCGCGACAGATGGGTTTGATTTCCTCGGCTGGCACTTCAAAGTCCAGAAAAACGGAAAGCTCAGAAGTACCCCCTCAATGGATAACTTCAAAGCATTCCGTAAGAAAGTAAAACACATCGTCAACAACTCGAATTATGGTGCTAAGGAAAAAGCCACAAGGCTAGCTCCAATAGTCAGAGGTTGGAGAAACTACCATAAGTTCTGCAAGATGGACGGCTCCAGGAACTCCCTGTACCACATCGAAACAAGAGCTTACAAGGTATTTAACAAGGAAACCAAGCAAAACCGCTACTCTAGCAAAACATTACTAGACAAGGCATTTCCAGCAGTTCCTTACTCCGAAAACAAACACATTTCTGTCAAGGGAATTAAATCACCTTACGACGGAGATACAGCCTACTGGAGCGAACGTAACAGTAAGCTCTATGATGGCGAAACTTCTTTTGCTCTTAAGAAGCAAAACCATAAATGTGCATCCTGCGGCTTAAAGTTCATCGATGAAGAACGGATTCATTTGCATCACATCGATGGAAATCACGCCAATTGGAAGAAAAATAATCTAGAAGCAATTCATGAGAGTTGCCACGATTATAAACACATGAGCAAAAGCGCAAGCTAAGAACATCGGGAGCCGTGTACACGGAAACGGGTACGCACGGATCTAACTGAGAGGTGCGGGGAATAATATCCCCCATCGACTCAACCTTAATTTAAGGGCATTGGGCAGAAGAGGCAGAGGGGCAGAAGGGCAGAGGGGAAAGACTTACTGCAACTTCTCCCATGCTCCCCTGCTCCCCTGCTCCCCCACCCCAATGCCCAATACCCTATCCCCTAAATCAATGACTCAATTAAGCGAAACCGTTAAAGAATTAATCGCTAAAGCTAGAATTGTCAGCTTTGCTGAGTGGGAACAGTCCCATCCAAAAGCAGCGATCGTTATATTTCAAGCTGCGGATGATGCTTTTCGCTACCTGAGCGATGAAGATTTATCGCAGATTAAAACCTTGTCAGCCGATAATTCAGAGTTGATTCCTGTTGCTCAATTGTTACGCGATCGCGCTGCCGAAATCGTTGACGAATCTAGAGAACAAGTTTTGGCAACTTATCCCGAAATTATCCAGCCTGGAGGCGGTCTTTATCCACCTGAACGCGCCCAAGCTTGCTGGCGAGATTTTTGGCATTTTCTTCGCTGCATTACTTATGGCATAGCAGGTGGCCGCACTGAATATACAAGTCCCACAGGGCTGCATTATATGAATTTGCTCTATCAGGAATTACAAGTTCCATTGGATGCAATGATTTTAGGCTTAAAAAGCATCAAGGCTGCTAGTTTGAAACGCTGCCAAGCCGAGCGCCAGCAAATTCTTGCTCCCTATTTTGACCATTTAATCAGCCAATTGGCTACTTTCCAAATTCAATAAGTTAAGTGTAAGTGGGCATGAATAATCAAAGGTTTGTAGTCAGAGCTTCAACCCTGACTAACAGACAATATTACTTAATTTTATATTGCGTAAAATAGTTGAATTTATTCATGCCCACTGGTTGAGATAAACTTAAGAGACTCAGCACAATTAATACTCTGGCTCAAGGGAATGGCAAAATACCATCATTTGCATCCCAATTGCAAATCAAATACTAAAAAAAAGCTGAATTTTCTCTAAAGTATGATTTAACTTAACAAATTTTAATAAATATGGTTTCAGCATCGTATCACAATGTGTAAAGGCAAACGATGCAAAAACTTAAAATCATCACGACTAATAAGGATTTAAAGTCTGTATGTCCCCTACTTTGTCACTATGATGTAAAGTTTTTTAACATCTGCTGAATATCCTTCTCATAAAATTTAGTTGTTAACTGGGAGATAGTTTGAATGGCTTTTGGACCAGCATCACGATTAGGGGTCGCTCTGTTTGAAGACACCGATCCCGTCGATCTGTGGCCAAATCGCTCTAATGAGGATGTTGAAACCGTAATTAGAACTGTCTATAAACAAGTTCTAGGCAACGCTTATGTAATGGAGAGTGAGCGGCTTTCTGTTGCTGAATCTCAACTCAAACGGGGTGAGATTAGCGTTCGCGGGTTTGTGCGTCAAGTCGGGAAGTCGGAACTTTACCGTTCGCGGTTTTTTGATAACGCCCCTCGTTATCGAGCGATTGAATTAAATTTCAGACATTTCCTTGGTCGTGCGCCATTGAATTTAGAAGAAACGCGTACACACAGCACTATTCTGGATACAAAGGGCTTTGAGGGTGAGATTGATTCCTATCTAGACAGCGACGAATACCAAGAAACTTTTGGGGAAAACATTGTGCCTTATATTCGGGGCTACAAAACCGAAGCTATCCAGAATTTGGTTCAGTTTACCCACTTGTTTCAACTGGTACGTGGTTCCTCTAGCAGCAGCCTGAAAGGTGACTTAGCTGGCAAACAACCAAAATTAAACAGTCTGCTAATTCAAAGCACGCCTACTCCTGTGGTTTCACCAGCCAGCAAGGGCGCTACATTCCGCAACCCAACATCTACCCCTCGCACTCGTCAGGGTGTGGGATCTGGTGATGATGGTAAGGTATACCGGATTGAAGTTACTGGCTACAAGGCAAATGTGGTAAATAATATTTCCAAGTTTCGCCGCAGTAACCAAGTCTTTTTCGTGCCATACAATAAGCTTTCACAAGAGTATCAGCGGATTCACAAGCAGGGCGGCACGATCGCCAGTATTACCCCTGTCAACTAAAGAATAGAAATTGGAAATTTAGAGATTAGGGATTGGGAAATAATTCTGCTGTACTCAGTCTCTAATCTTTCAATCCCCAGTGTGACTCGTTCTGGGATTTACGCAAAACTAAACGCGTTCAAGGGCAATACCTTGCGGAAAGCCGCTTCTGAGCGAGACACTCCGCCTAGCTAGCTTCCACCTAGAAGTATGCATCTACATAAAATTGCCCTTACCTGAAAAGAATGATTTTCGGCTATTTTTTGCGTAAATCCCGACCGATCAAAAGTTAGCCAAAGCGATCGCTAATCTGGAGTTTGACCAATTCCGCCGTCAGTTGTCAAATACGAAAATATTTAACACACTTTCACAAACTAAAGTTTTACAAAAGCTAGTCAGTAGCAAAAATAACTGACAACTGATGGGAAAATCTACCTCTACAAGAGGTAGAAAGCTCGGAAATTTAATTTAATTAGCGTTTTTCAGGAGATACTTCAATGTCACTTTGGGCTATTGATTCACCTGCTGTTGAGCTGCGTCCGAACACCAGCGAAAGTGAATTACAAACACTGATTCGGGCAGTTTACAAACAGGTTTTGGGTAATGCTCACTTGTTAGAAAGTGAGCGACTAGCCACTGCTGAATCGCAATTGCGCGATCGCAAAATCAGCGTCCGCGAATTCGTCAACATAGTTGCAAAATCAGAAATTTATCAATCCCTATTTTTCAACTCTTCTTCCCAGTATCGGTTCATTGAACTGAACTTCAAACACCTGCTAGGGCGTGCTCCTGCCGATCGAGCAGAAATTTCCGAACACGTCCGCATCTACAACGAACAGGGCTATGATGCTGAGATCGACTCCTATATCGATAGCAACGAATATCAGCAGAATTTTGGCGAGAATATTGTTCCCTATATTCGCAGCACAAGCTCCCAAATCGGAATTAAAAATGTTACCTTTAACCGCACCTTTAGCTTAGTCAGAGGATTCGCTAGCAGTGATAGCGCTCGCAAAGCCAAACTGATCGGCGATATCGGTTCTAATTTACCCACATCCATCAAAGCTCCCGCCGCTGGTTCTAGTGTCAGCACCACCAACAAACGCTTTTTGATTAAAGCTGTCAAAGGTGCAGGTAATCTCCGTACTCGTCTGGGCAACCTGGAATACGTAGTTAACTACAACCAACTTTCTGGACAAGTGCAAAACATTCATCGCACAGGCGGCAAAATTGTCAGTATCACTGAAGTTGCTTAGATTTGTCTAAGTAGGAGACTGGGGACAAGGGGACAAAAGAAAACTCCTAACTCTTGTACAGACGCGATTAATCGCGTCTCTCCCCACTCAGCACTCCCAAATTCAGTTGTAGTCAAGGAGGCTAATATATAGACTAGGAGAATAACTTTCTTTTTTACCAAGATATCTCTTGGATTTTAAGCTACTTTTTTAAAATCGCTTTTCTAATGGAAATTACTGAATTTTTTGAACTTTCAATTGGACGATGGCGATCGCAGCGTAGCGCTCATCATTTAGCATTTGCCCACTTTGAAGAGGTATTGTCTAACATTGAAATTGAGTCTCTATCCACCAACGATCCAGCGGTGGTAGCAATCTGTCAATTGTATAACACTGAACCAAGCAGTATCACTCACCCTTTTCGGATGACTTGGGAAGGTGAGTCAGACTGGGACGATAAACCAATCTCTGGCAGTACTGTACTAGTACCAATTCCCGATGTCGAAAATCCTTCTAGAGGAAAACTCCTGCGGGATAAGGGTTACGCTGAAACAATTCCAGCAGTAGCTAAATATCATTTGAGCGATGATGGTATTTTTACCCTGCTCACAGAGTATGAACTCGCTGCTGCTGAGGAGCGAATTTGGTTTGCTAATCCAAATCTCCGATTTCGAGTAGCGACGATTAAAACCAGTGATGGTAAAGGTGTGACAACAGCTTCCTTTTCTTCAGAGATTCGCTCTTTGTCAAGTTCAACCAATTAGCAAATATCAGGTTAAAACATAAAAGGATACAAGCTCCTAAATTTATTTATGGGGATTGTAATGTGTGAATTTTGAATTTTGAATTTGGAGCGAAGCGACGTGACGATAGCGCCCAGCGAATCTAGCACCAACGCTAGCGATTTGCTCACCTTAGCCTGTTGGATGGCAGGAGATTTTAGCAACTACAAGCAATCTTTTGCAAATCCGCAACTTTACGCCCACATTCACATTTATTTTCGTCCTTTACCGATTGAATTTTTTTCTGGTATCGGTTTCTATTCTGAACAAGCTTATGACCACGATTTATGGACACCCTATCGTCAAGGAGTACATCGACTAGTCGATTTGGGCGATCGCATTTATATCGAAAATTACAGCTTGAAAGATCAGATGCTTTATGCAGGTGCAGCTCGTGAATTAGATATCCTCAAAACCATCACCCCAGAAAGCATCGAACGGCGTTATCACTGTTCAATGGTTTTCCAACGAGAAGGTGAAATGTTTCGAGGTAGTGTGGAACCAGGCAATCAATGTCTGATTAAACGCAATGGATGCCAGACATATCTTGTCAGCGAAGTAGAAATAACCGAGCGTACTTGGATAAGTCTAGATAAAGGTATGGATATTGAAACCCATAAGCAAATATGGGGATCTACCGCTGGCCCATTACAATTTGAAAAACGGGAAAGTTTTGCTGATGAATTACGTGCGGTGAGCGCATTATGTTGATTCAGCTTGAATCTGTTAAAACCAAAATGTTGCCTCCACTGGCTGAAAAAAAGATGCGCTGCTGGATTCGCAGCCGTCACTTGATTTGTTCGGGTAACTTTTTTATATTCGAGACATTAGAATATACAACGATTGAGAGATTCTCTGAGTGCGTTGCTTCTTTAGGAGGAACAGTAATATCCGTTGACCCGGTTAACAAAATTTGGATGGGCGATCATCGCCAAGTAATTCTATATCAGGCAAAAGCTAGTTTACATACACCTCATCATACTTTGAAACAATACTGGATAAAATACGGTGGTTTCTACACTAGATTTGATGAGCGTGCTTGAGAGTTACTATCCTGTAGAAATTATTCTGACAGGCGTTTATACTCTGATTCAAAATTAAGTTTTGAATTTTAAATACTCCCCAAGGGGGTTGACGGCTAATTATTAGTGTCTAATTGCTAATTTCTCATTGTGATTAGCTGTTAGTTATTAATAGTTAGCCGTCTAAGTTTGTTAGAAAATGTAACTAAAAAAATCCCCAAAAGTTGATAAGTTAATATCAATAACCAGTAATTAGTAAATCTTAAGTAGGGACTGTTATGGCTTTGCATTTTAGTATTGCCATCCTGCTACAGAAATTGTATTTTACTTGACAAATTAGTTACTTTTACCCACAATAAACCAACGATGCAGACCTTCTTAGACGAAGAAACCAGACGACGCCAATATCAAGCATTTCCCCAAACAGAACCCATCGAACTGTGGAATACTGCTTCAGTTGATGACATTGAAATTGTAATTCGGGCAGTTTATCGGCAAGTGTTGGGTAATGCTTACATCATGGAAAGTGAGCGGCTTGTAGTTCCAGAATCTCAACTCAAGCAAGGCATAATCGATGTGCGTGAGTTTGTGCGTCAAGTTGCCAAATCAGAGTTATATCGCTCCAGATTTTTTGATAACGTTTACCGCTACCGAGCAATTGAACTTAACTTTAAGCACCTGCTAGGCCGCGCTCCCGATGACTACTCCGAAACTAAACATCACAGCAACATTTTAGATGAGGAGGGTTTTGAGGCGGATATTGATTCTTATCTTGATAGCGACGAGTATCTAGATGCCTTTGGCGAGAATATAGTGCCATATTACCGGGGTTATAAAACTCAAACGGGCAAAAAGATATTGGAATTTACCAATATGTTACAACTGCTGCGGAGCAACTCTAGCAGCGATAAGAACTTAGCAAATAATAATGAACCTCAACTGGTGCGATCGCTAATTACCAACGCTCCTTACGGTAGACAGAAACTCACGGATATTAGTGCATTGCTGGCTGAAATATTCAAGCCCAAGTCAGAAACTACTACTCCAGTTAATACCTTTATTGCAGCTTCCACAGCAGCCGAGGAAAGCTTGCGGCAAAAAATTAAAGAGCAAGAAAGCCAGATTGCAACTTTGCAACAACAATTAGCAGACTTACGACCATTTGCCAACATTGGGACAACAAAATTTAGTAGTAGTTGGCAGTCTTCTAGTGTGCCCACCACCACAGGCGAATATACATCTTTGCAACAGCAAGCTGACGCCCAAGAAAAACAGATTGCAGCTTTGCAAGAGCAAATTGCTGATGCTCGACGATCTGCGACAATTGGGGAAGCCCGGTTGAATAAGTGGCGCAGTCGCGTTTTTAATGGCTAATTTCTCTACTGTTTAGTTTTATCGGGTGGGTTAGGCAAGTTTAACTCACCCATTTTTTCACTACAAACAAATAAAATACTTTAACCCTAATTCAAGAAGCTGCTTGCAGCAAAGGGAGAGAAAGCGTAGCTTTAGCAGGGTGGGGTTCTTCAGATTTAATAAGTAATTAAGCGGACAAGCTTTCGATGTAACACTATGGGCAATAGTGTTATATCATGTCCGACTAATTAGTTCTAATTCCTAAATCTATGCAGAAAGCCCAAAAACCCCTCCCCTCTGCACCTCTGCGCCTCTGCGGTCTTAATGATAAGTCTTTAACCGGACATGATATTATATCTATCTTTTGCGCTAGTCAGCCAGTCGGTTGCTGACGCGTGAAAACCGCTAATTGAGCGGCGAAAGCACGCTTGAAGGCGGGCCGCGCTTCGCCACGGGCGACATAGGTAGAGAGATTCGGATAGTCGTCCAGCATACCCAAGTCTTTCAACCTGAGCAGCACTTCCACCATCATCAGGTCGCCTGCGCTGAATGCGCCATCGAGCCAGTCGGCATCTCCAAGGTGACTGGAAAGTTCTCCCAGTCGGTTACGGATGCGATCTTCGAGGACACGCAGGCGCTGCTCGTACCAGGTCTCATCGCGCTCTAAGTACGTGGCCATTTCCCGATCGACGATTGGCGGCTCCATCGTGTTAAGTGCGGCAAACATCCATGCGATCGCTCGCGCTCGACTATTCGCATCGTCTGGCAACAGCCCTGTATGGCGCTCCGCGACATGCAACACGATCGCCCCCGACTCGAACAGGGTGAGATCGCCTGACTCATAGGTTGGAATTTGCCCGAAAGGATGAAGCGCACGGTGCGCGGGTTGCTTCATCTCACTGAATGAAACAAGACGAACGTTGTAAGGTTGACCCACTTCTTCGAGCGCCCAGCGAACGCGCATGTCACGCGCTAGTCCCTTGCCGCCATCAGGCGATCGTTCAAAGGCGGTAATAGTGGGTGTCATTGTCAGGGTCATGGTGATTTCTCCTTCTCCTTTCGGTCCAATTTTCTGCTTTGGGTGTGTGTTCTGTCCGGCAAGAACAGTAACTCTAGATATCAGCATCAAAGCTGGCATTAAAAGCACCGGCGGAACTATCGCAAAAAGACAGATGTAACACTATTACCAATAGTGTTACATTTTGCGCTTGTCATGCTTTAGTCTAAACTCCAGTCACTAAAGATTTCCTGATATTTTGCGAGTAAGCTTGAAACAACAAATAATCAGAAAGTGTCTGAATTATTGTTCTAATAGACTTGCAACTTATGAAAAAATCTATAATTTATCGATACCGTACTTATGGACTAGTTGGGTTAATATCCTTAAGCGCTGTATTAACTACACCTACATCTGCCTTAACACAATTGGCAGACGATTCCCCAATTGGGCAAACTCCTATCCCTACTTCTAACTTAATCTGGCCAACTAAAGGGTTTATTTCTCAAGGCTTCCGCAAATATCAACATGAAGGCATTGATATTGCAGGGGCGTCTGGAACTCCTGTTGTTGCTGCGGCATCCGGTACAGTTGTTAAAGCAGGTTGGGATAATTGGGGATTAGGAAATGCCATAACTATTAAACATCTCGACGGCAGCACTACTGTCTATGGCCACAATCGCCATTTGTTGGTGAGCAAGGGTCAACAGGTCATTCAAGGTCAAATGATTGCCGAGATGGGATCTACAGGCAATAGTACAGCACCTCATCTGCACTTTGAAGTTCATCCAAATGCTCGAATAGCAGTTGACCCCCTTCGTTTGTTGACATCGGTAACTGCAAGTGTTGGCTCCGGTTCTAAAGTTCAGCCAGTGGATAACCAGAACCGCCCAGTCTCGCCACCCCCAGTAGCAAATCAAGTTTCACCCTTACAGCAGACAATTCCCGTAGATTTTGCACCTGTAAGCACTGATACGAAATGCAATGGAATTAGTCTTATTGAAGGTGAGACTATAAGCTCTCGTGTAAAAGTCTGTGAAGAAAATGGTCAATTATTTTATATTGGGCAATTGAAGCAAGCCTCAAGCAAGCCTATAAAGATAGTAGCTTTGAATATTGGTAAAGACAGATATCGAGCAGATAATGGTAGTTTTTATTATTTAGTCACTCCGCAAAGAGTTGAAGTTTGGCGAAATGGCAGTCAGATTCGTTCTGACAGTTTTTATAGTTTAACGAAATCGCCTTGATATTCTTTCTACCTTACTTTGGTGAAGATGGTTATTTTAAATATCACTCTTTGCTATACCAGAGTGTTAAAAACCTAACTACTACGCAGACTTTATTTCGCTTAAACTCAGGTTTTGAAGCGCTTTGATATCCCCTGCCTATCAAAGGTTGAGACAGGGGATATTACAGCAATTAATTGAAGAAGAATTCAGAATTCTGACTTCTGAATTCTGTTCAATAAAACTTTCAGTTTAAATACACTTACTAAAAGTTAAGTGTTAATTGAAGCAAGTGATTGAGAGCCATTTGGTACAGAGCCATTATTCAGGATAGGCTGACGAGTTTTCAGGTCAAATTTGAAGCCATGTGGCAAAATATGAAGCTTTGCGCCACAAATCGCCAAAGACTCATCCTTCAAAATTTCGCCCATATTGTTATATGTAGCTTCTGATTCATCAACAATCGTAACCGCACCTTCACCAATCACTTCAATTTGGTTATCTACCACTACCATAGCGGTATTTTCGTCAATACCAAATCCCAAGACAGCAGGCTGTAGTATCAAAGCTGATATTAAACGTCCCAAGCGTCCCCGTTGGGAAAAATGCTGGTCAATTACTACCCCTGGTAAAAATCCCATACCTGGGCCCATTTCGACAGTTTCAATCCGAGGATGTGTTTCCGAGTCGCCTTCCACAATCATTACGTCTGGCATCACAGCAGCTCCGGCACTTGTGCCTGCGATAACTGCGCCTTCAGAGAACCGTTTGTGAATCGCCGCATCGATTTCGGTGTCCTTGAGGATGTTGGTAATACGAGCTTGATCTCCCCCTGTAAAAAACACCCCAGTTGCTTTATTAATAGCTTCCAATGCGGTAGATGAAGCTGCATCTTCACGGGTTTCTGTATCAATGATGCGAACAGTTTCGGCTCCCAGGCGCTCAAACACTCTGATGTAATTTTCTCCCACTTCTCTTGGTAGTTCTGTGGCTGCTGTCAGAATTACAATATATGCCTTTGTACCTCCAGCGCGTCTTACAAAGTCCCGCAAAATTACGGAATCACCCTCTTTATCTTCGGCTCCCCCAATAATTACTAATTGCTTTTTGATATTACTTTCAACCATGATGCCCCCTGGGATTTGAGTTAACAAATTTCACTAAAACATGACAATTCAATGTATCAAATCATCCCTTTGATAGATTACTTGATAAAAGTAGGGTTAACATTTGCGTAGATGTATACCCCTATGGAAAAGCAAGCTACGCAAAGCGTCTCTCTGCGACACGCTGCGCGTTCGCGTAAGCGTCCCGCAGGGAACGTACAGAAGCAGCTTGTCGTTAGACATGGCAATTAGACCAAAATACTTTTCTGAAAAATTATCTAATTTTCCATTTACTAAATAAAATCTACAACATCAACTGCCTCTAGAAAATACTTCTAGAGGCATTTTTCGCTATATTGCTAATGGTCGATTGGAGATTTATCGGGCGATGTGAGTAATTGGTATTGACCCTAGCTAGATGCAAATAGATATTTGATGGCAAGTCCTAATGAACCCGACTTCTGTAAAGCAAGTTAGTTAAGAAAAAACGTGCTTGTTCGAGTGGGAGATGCCTGGGTTTGCCTTGGTAGACAATTTGATATTCATTCATGTCTGCGCCATCTCCATGCCCAGAGATCAGCTTTTGGTGAAAAGCTTCGTCAGCTAGTTCTCGAATTTCATCTCTTAGAGCAGCTTGTGTGCTATTCATACTTTGCTGTCTTTTTATACTGTCTTTTTAATGCCCCACATCTATTTATACAATTTTTGGATGAGTGTTGCACCTTTCAAAGGTTATATCTTTAATAATTCATGAGGATGAATTGACTGTTCTTGGTTCCTGGCAGAAGATTGAATATTTAATTATGCCTTAAGATAGTTAAAAATGCTTAGTAATAGAGTTAACGTGGGTTCTGATTAGCTCAGTGCCAAAGCCATCACTCTCCAAAATTAACTTGAGTCAATCTACAATCAATAAGTCTGAGTAACTATAACTCAGCATTAAAAATTCAGGGTGTTTAGCCGAAGGTTCGCAATCAATGGTTCTACAAAAAAGCAGTGAATTAGTCCGCATTAATGCTAGAAGAACGGATGTATTCGATATTTTCAACTTCAAGCATTACCTTGGCCCCAACCCTTATTTAAATGTAGGGGCGCTAGTATTTGATTTTGCTCTAATTGACTCTAGAGAGCCTTTGCCCATTGAAGATTATATTGCCAGCATTGGCGATCGCTATCCAAATCTTCGCGATCAAACCTACGAATCTTATGCCCATCTCTTTGCCCAAGTTGTGTCCGAAGCCGCAAAATTGGACATGGATCTACACCTTAACCGCTGGAGTGTGAAGCCATATCCAAATCTCACGCGGATTAGCATCCAATCACTACATGAACGCACAACTAGAGAGGTAATTTACTTTGTTTGGGATTGGTTTGAAGCTATTACCCAAGACGAAGACTTTCCCTTTGATGAGCAGCTGGTAAGACTGCAAGATAGATTTCGCGCATCTGTCTATGGAGGCCCCACGGTTTACGCTCTATTGCGAACAGCTTATGAGAAAGGTATTCCCGCCTTTTATCTGTGGGAAGAAGGATTGATGCAATACGGTTTAGGAAAAAAACATGTCCGGGGGGTAGCAACCACATTTAACTGTGATAGCCATCTAGATTCGGAGTTTACTACCCGCAAAGATGATTGTAAGGCATTTTTGAAAACCTTAGGTTTCCCAGTGCCTGAAGGTAGTATTGTCTTTTCCGAAAAAGAAGCCTTGGCAGCAGCAAGAGAAATTGGCTACCCAGTGGCAGTTAAGCCAGTGGTAGGTCACAAAGGAATTGGCGTTACGGCTGATGTGCAAGACTCAAAAGAACTGATCTCTGCTTATAATCGTTCACTAGCAGCGATTCCCGAAAATCAGCAAACCCGAATAATTGTTGAGAAAAGCATCTCAGGATCGGATTTTCGTATGTTGTGTGTCAATGGTCGATTCGTCGCCGCCACAGAACGCCGTCCCGCATCAGTTGTGGGTGATGGGTATTTAACACTTGCAGAGTTAATTCGCCAAGAGAACCGCAAACCTGCACGTTTAGATACGCCAACCTCGCCGATGAGTAAAATTCAGATCGATGAAGCGATGGAACTCTACCTAGAAGAACAGCGCTTATCATTAGACAGTGTGATTGAGAAAGGACGCACTGTTTACCTGCGTAAAGTTGCCAATCTTTCAGCTGGAGGTATGAGCATCGATGCAACTCCGACAGTTCATGATGACAATATTATCTTGGCGCAAGATATTGCCCAACATTTCCAACTGACTTGCTTGGGGATTGATGTTATTACCAAAAGTCTTGCAGAATCTTGGAAATCCAGTAACTTTGCCATCCTGGAAATCAATGCTGCACCAGGCGTTTTAATGCATCTTAAACCTTCTGTTGGTGAAAGTGTTGATGTACCTTCTCATATTTTAGAAACCTTTTTTGAGTCGGGTACAGATGCCAGGATACCAATCATTACCTTTAACAAAATCTCAGTTGAAGAACTGCAAGCAACGATTGACCATATCCTTTTGCAAAATTCCAACTTGACAATAGGTGCTGTTTGTCGTGACGCCGTTTTTGTGAATCGCTCGAAAAAAGTATTAAGCAAAGATTACAACAGTAATGTTCAAACTTTGCTGCGTCATCCCAAACTTGATTTGCTAATTGCCGAGTATCCTGAAGAAATCCTCGAAGAACAAGGCATATTTTACCAAAATAGTAATATCGTAGTTTTGGATAATCCCACCGAAACGGAAATGATTTTGGTGCGGGATGTTTTCGATAGTTCGACTGTGGTGATTAAAAAAGGCAACGATATTTCTATTCGTCGCAAAGGGTTGATTGAAGATTATACTTTGGGTGAAGATGAACCATTTACGCGGGTTTATTTGAAAGAAACTGGAGCAATTTTGTAAGTGAAGTAAATAGGCGCTTCGGAATTGGGAAGTAGGGGAGCAGGGGAGCAGGGGAGCAGAGGAGAAGTAGCAGTAAGTCTTTCTTTCCCCTTTGCCTCTTTGCTCCTCTGCCTCTTGTGTCTTATGCCCAATTTCCAGTTCAAGCTTCCAAAGATAGAGAAATTATAGAGTGCCTGGAGTCAGCTAAACTAAAGAAGAAATTGCTTAAGAAGTTTTAATAATTCTGCTGTTATGAGTACTGATTCACCTGTTAATTCTCCCGAAAAACCTGAATCTACATTCGGGAAGCGTCTGAGAAACTTCTTAATTGTAATGGTAGCGATCGCACTTAGTGTTTCCCTCGTCTTAGGATTACGAACTGAAACAACCTCGGCAACTCTAGCCAAGTTAAGCGAGACTTCCACACCGTTAGAAGTAGCAATCAGCAACGGCAAACCATCTCTAGTAGAGTTTTATGCTGATTGGTGTACTGTCTGCCAGAAAATGGCCCCAGATATCACTCAACTAGAAACAGAGTATGCTGACAAGATGAATTTTGTCATGCTGAATGTAGATAATACCAAGTGGCTGCCGGAAATGCTGAGATATCGGGTAGATGGGATTCCCCATTTTGTATTTTTGAGTCAGCAAGGAGAAACCATAGCCCAAGCGATCGGCGATCAACCCCGAACGATTATGGCTAGTAATTTAGAAGCTTTGGTTACTGGTTCCTCTCTCCCTTATGCTCAAGCTAGCGGTAAAGTTTCGAAGTTTTCAGCCCCAGTAGCACCAACGGCGAATCAAGATGATCCCCGCAGTCATGGCAGCCAGGTGGTAAATTAAAATAATTCGTAATTCGTAATACTTCGACTACGCTCAGTACAAGTTCGTAATTCGTAGTTAAAGACTGTTATTTAATGGGATGTTTTATGTAAGAGATTGCCGTTTGAGACGCTTTTGAGCATACATTAATTTGTCAGACCTGGCGATTAGTTGTTCTAGTGACATATTGCTCTCTGGTGAGTAACGTTCTATGCCGATACTCATCGAAAGTTTATAGATACGGTTTTGCTGTTGATTAAAGTTAGCGATATTTTTTTGTAGACGCGCTTGGATACTATCAGCGTCCTTAAAGTAGCTATAGATGAAAACAATGAACTCATCCCCACCCAAACGGGCAACAATATCTGAGTTCCGAAAACTTTGCTTAAGTAATCGACCAGCATCAATAATCAAAGCATCTCCCATGTCATGACCAAGGGTGTCGTTAATCTGTTTTAGTCCATCTAAATCAATGAACATAACCCAGCAAAACACTTTCATGCGGTGAGCAATTTTCAACTGCTGTGCAGCCATTAGAAAGAAACCACGTCGGTTATACAAACCTGTTAGTTCATCAGTCAGCAATAACTGTTTTCCTTCGATTTCTGCTTGTGTGCGGTTACGAACTTCCTGAATCAGTTCCATTTGAGCGATCGCCTGACGACTTAGGCGGCGCAGTGCATCTAACTGTTGGTAACTTAGTTGATGAGGAATGGTATCTAGAACACACAATGTCCCAATTGGAAGACCATCAGGCGTTATTAAAGGGACACCAGCATAAAAACGAATTTTGGGATTACCTTTGACTAAGGGATTGTTATTAAAGCGATCGTCTTTAAGGGCGTTGGGAACCACTAATATATCATCTGGTTGCAGAATGGCGTGGGAGCAAAAAGACCCATCTCTGGGTGTTTCGCTACTTTTTAGTCCAAGCTTAGATTTAAACCATTGGCGATCGCTATCAACTAAGCTAATTAAAGCAATTGGAGTTTTACAAATGTAGGCAGCAATAGCAGTTAGGTCATCAAATGCTTGTTCGGGTAGGGTATCTAGAATATTGTAGTCCGCCAGCGCTTTAAGCCTTTCTGCTTCATTGTCAGGTAGAGGAACAGCTTGAGTTTTCACCGATGAGTGTCTAAGTCTTACCGAGGAAAGTTTGGGACGCTGGAAATTTTGGAACAACCGCAGTATTACCTCTCCAGCTACAAGGCTGGGTAACATAAATATCTCTGCAACGAAAATCAACATTCGGTTGAATATACAGAAATATTTTATTACATGATGTTCTTCATGCCTTTGGTTTGCTCTATTGTTCATGTCACCCCAACTTTCCCTGTGCAAATTCCCTAAATATCTAGATACTTACAAGGTCTTTTGCCCAGAGAAATCTTAAAAAATATCAATATTCGCAAAAAATTATCAAAACTTATTATATTGTTAGAGTTCTTAATCACTAATTAATGTTTTTGATACCACTAATTTGTTGATATCTACATAAGTTCCAAGGTTTAGAAACCGATTCGGAGAACTTGTTCTCACAATTTGTTTGAGCGATCGCTTAACTTTGCAGCACAGTTTTGCTCATCTCTGCACGCCTATGCAGAGATAAGCCGATGCCCGGTTAAAGAGTTATCGTTAAGATCCCAGAGGGTTAGATAGAAGGGGTTTTTGAGGTTTTTGGATAGATTCGGGAATTATAAATAGGACTTACGCACACTCTACGAATTCTCGGCGCTCTTGGCGTCTTGGCGGTTCGATAAATTAAGCTTTTCAGCAATTTTTGCGTAAGTCCTAATAAATTAGCTGCACGCGATCTGAGATGCTAAATCTCTAACGCAGTGGAATAATTTTCTCTACCTAGACTAATTTTCAGCATTACATTAAGCTTAAACTACTCTTTATACGACTCCAAAATTCCACTGCGAATCATTAGTTGTGGCCAAAACAACACAAAAAATACCATCCACGTTCCTATTGGGATGGAAACGAGAACTGTTAGCCAGATAGTTTTAAATAGTAACCAGCTACTACCAATCAGTGTTACACCTGTGAGAACTATAGACCAAGGTTGACACCACCAAGGTTTGTAGTTCCAAGGATTTATAGGCTTTTGTTCAGACATTAGTTTTATTTAATCAAACTCCAAATATTCTTTTAATAATTATGAATTGTTTTGCCAGATTAAGTTTTATCGTACTCTATTTTGCCATAGTCAAGTTTGATAATTCGGTCTGCTAAATGAAAATAGCGATCGTCATGGCTAATTACCAGCACTGTTTTACCCTGCGATCGCAATTCTGGGAGAAGTTGAGTGTAGAATATTTCTTTGAATACTGGATCTTGATCGGCTGCCCACTCATCAAATAGATAAATTGGTCGATCTTCCAAGTAAGCTGTGAGTAAAGCTAGCCGTTTTCGTTGTCCTTGAGAAAGAGCAGTGGTAGAAATTTGTCCATTTTCAACTTTCACTTTATGGTCTAGTTGCAGTTTTTGTAAATATTTTCTGGCTTGAGCATCCAAGTGAGAATTTTTTAATCCTAAAAGTTCTTCAAATAAATAAAAGTCGGAAAAAACCACGGAAAAATGCTGGCGATACCATTCTCGATTCTCTTCGTTAATTAACTCGTCATCAAACCAGATTTCGCCGTTTTCTGGGATATAAAGTCCAGTAATTAGTTTGGCTAATGTAGATTTACCGCTACCATTACCGCCGACAATGAAAACTAATTCTTGAGGATAAAGCGTTAGATCGACGGGGCCAAAAATAAAGCTATTGTCTTCTTGCTCTGTGTAGTAAATGTGGGTGACACTTTGAAATTTTAATCTGTGCCAGTCAGATTTCAGAGCAGGTGGAACAGTGGATTTTTCAGTTCGACTAGCTAGAGATAAACCTAATGATTCGATTTTTTGTAAAGCAATGCTAGCTTTGCTTAATAGAGGAAGTTTACTGATGATGTTATCCATTGGTAACACCAAGTAAGTAAAGGTCAAAATGTAACCAGAAAGAGTTTCGGGATTGATAATAAGCAGATTAGGCAGGACAAACAGTACAAAACCGAGAGCAAAAAAGAATATGAGTTGACCCCAACTTGAAGTTATGGCAAAAAGGCTTAGACCATTAACGTTGTGATGACGGAACTCGTTGGCAGTTGATTGTAGTTTCTCTTCTAAAAAGTCTTCACGCCGCTTGTAATTTAGTTTAAGTTCCTTGACTCCTTCGGTAATGGTGCGAAAATGTTTAAATAGATGATCTTCATCTTCACGAGCTAGAGTAAGTAATTTACCGCCTCTGTTAAGTAGCCACTGACAACTAGCGATCGCAACTACTGAAATCCCACATACCATCAACAATACTAACCAAGAGAGCCAGGTTATATAGGTTATACAACCCAAGACGATCGCTAAATTAATAAAGATAAAAGGCATCTGATAAACAGCATTAGCCACCGCCTGAATATCTTCTGTTAAAGTAGCCAATAATCGAGGATTCCCTAAGCGTTCCAGATGACTCAATTCGGAAGCGAGAATCTGGCGACTCAAACGCATCCGTAATTGCAAGACTGCATTCTGAGAAAGACGAATCAGCATCACTTGAGAAACGATACTGGTAATTAGTGCAACTATAGCCAGCCCCGCAAAACCCCAAATTATCGATGTGAGGCGAGAAGCACCACCGCTACTTGCAGCATGACTAATTAAGGCAATCAAACCAGCACTACTACCGCCACTCAAAAATCCAGTAGCGATCGCGATCGCTACCATCCCCCACGAAGAACGCAAAAGAAAGTAAATCAAATTCATGACGAATGCCTATACCCAGTTGGATACAACAAAAAATG
The DNA here is from genome assembly GCF_056620565.1 of Nostoc sp. LEGE 12454. Taxonomy (NCBI): domain Bacteria; kingdom Bacillati; phylum Cyanobacteriota; class Cyanophyceae; order Nostocales; family Nostocaceae; genus Nostoc; species Nostoc sp. LEGE 12454. The sequence goes on along the minus strand of NZ_JBWQXL010000009.1, from coordinate 48,378 downwards.
AAAATCTCTCTTTTTATGTCCCATGCGCGATTTCCATAATAGTTGTTTGCCAACCAATTAAATTTGCATTGCTAGGCTAGATTTTATATTTTACCAGTTAAACACCCCTTCAAATATCACCATGAATCAGGCACAAGGTCAGTAAATCGCAAAGTTTTTCTCAAAGGCTACGCCTACGCCAATTCAATTCCCCGTACATATTAGTTCTAAATAATACCTAAACTAATAAAACTTATATTCTTGAAAAGAGTTTCAAAAAATGAAATTATAAGAGGATGTCTGAGAAGTATCAAATATTTGTCGATCCCCCCTAACCCCCCTTAAAAAAGGGGGAATAAGAGTCTTAAAGTCCCCCTTTTTAAGGGGGATTTAGGGGGATCTCCAAAGGCTACGTGTATACAAAAAAACTTTTCAGACATCCTCTAAGGAATCTACGCCCATCCTAATAATTACCATTAACTTCACCAAAACAAATAGCACTAACCAATTCAGAAACCCTCACAAACAAAAACGAAATATTTATGAAAGTTATAGTAACAGGTTCGTTAGGAAACATCAGCAAGCCACTGACAAAGGAGTTAGTGCAAAAAGGTCATACGGTTACGGTTATCAGCAGCAAGCCGGAAAAGCAAAAAGACATTGAAGCTTTGGGCGCCACCGCTGCCATCGGCTCACTGGAAGACGTTGATTTCCTAGTGTCCACATTTACTGGTGCCGATGCCGTGTATGCTATGGTGCCGCCAAACTATACCGTGCCCGATCCAAGAGAGTATTACCAAATAACTGGTAGCAACTATGCACAAGCCATTCAACAGTCGGGCGTAAAGCGTGTGGTTCATCTCAGCAGTATGGGCGCGAATTTAGATAAGGGCACCGGATTCATCCTCGGTTCTCACGATGTCGAAGGCATTTTGAATGAGCTGTCAAACGTAGCCATTACGCATCTGCGCCCTGGTTACTTCTACTACAATCTCTACAACTTTGTAGATATGATAAAAGGGCTGGGCTTTATTGGCGCAAACTATGGTGGCGACGACAAGCTTGTAATGGTTGCCCCAAGAGATATTGCCGCCGCCGCTGCGGAAGAGATAGAAACAGCTGCTACCGACAAGCAAGTGCGGTATGTGGTAAGTGACGAGCATACGGCTAACGAAACCGCTCACATCTTAGGCGCCGCCATTGGCAAGCCGGATTTAAAATGGGTAATCTTCACCGATGAGCAAACACAAGGCGGTTTGGAAGAGAGTGGAATGCCAGCACATATTGCGGCCAACTTTGTTGAAATGGGCACCAGCATTCACAGCGGCGCATCGCGGCAGGATTATGAACTGCATAAGCCAATTGCTATGGGCAAAGTAAAGTTGGAAGATTTTGCAAAGGAATTTGCTGCTGCTTTTTAAATTCAATTCACCGTACATCTTAGTTCTAAATAACACGTAAGTTTTTAATAAAACTTATATTCTGGAAAAGAGTTTCAAAAAATGAAATTATAAGGAATTTACGCCCATCCTAATAATTACTCTTGACTTCACCAAAATAACTGGCCCTAACCGATTCAGAAACCCTTGAGGAAGTTATTAATTGTTTAGTTTGAAAAAAACTTTGCGATTTACTGAAGGTAAGATTGGGCGATTTATAATCGCTAGGACTTTGTTTTAAGCAAAAATACATTTATAATTCCTTCTGCCTTCTGCCTTTCTTTGGTAAGCTAGTTGGAATTACAGCTAATTCTGTCAAGAAACTGTCAAATTACCTGCTCAGTTTTCCAGGGTGAAATTTGCGATGACTGTGAATTTGAAGTCTTTAGAGAACCAAATTAATCTAGCGGCCGATTCCAAAACCGCTTCTGTGACTCAAGGAACCCGCTACGTTCCTTTGCACCATCGACGCATTCTGTGTATTTTTCCCAAGTACAGCCGTTCTTTTGGTACTTTTCATCACGCTTACCCACTTATGGGTAATGTCCGGGCTTTTATGCCACCCCAAGGTATTTTAATTGTGGCTGCCTACTTACCTAAACAATGGGAAGTGCGGTTTATTGATGAGAATGTCAAATCGGCAACGCGGGCTGATTATCAATGGGCTGATGTGGTGATTGTGAGTGGAATGCATATCCAAAAACCACAGATTAATCAAATTAACGAACTTGCCCATCGAGCCGGGAAAATTACCGTTGTCGGCGGCCCTTCGGTGTCTGGGTGTCCAGAATATTATCCTGATTTTGACATTTTACACTTGGGCGAATTGGGAGATGCTAGCGATCGCATGATCGAATATCTAGACCAAAACTCTCAACGTCCGCAACAACAAATTCGCTTTGAAACCAAGGAACGTTTACCCCTAACAGAGTTCCCCACCCCAGCTTATCATTTGCTGAATATCAATGATTATTTCCTAGCAAATGTGCAGTTTTCTAGTGGCTGCCCTTATCACTGCGAGTTTTGTGATATTCCCGAACTCTATGGCAACAGTCCTCGGATGAAAACACCAGAGCAAGTAGTCGCCGAGTTAGATGCAATGCGACAATCTGGCAATTTGGGAGCAGTGTATTTTGTCGATGATAACTTTGTTGGCGATCGCCGCGCCGCCATGAAGTTACTTCCGCATCTGATTGACTGGCAAAAACGCAATGGTTATCCCATCCAGTTTGCCTGTGAAGCAACGCTGAATTTAGCCCAAAGTCCAAAGCTGCTGGAAATGATGCGCGAAGCTTATTTCTGCACAATCTTTTGCGGTATCGAAACACCAGAACCAAATGCCCTCCATGCGATTTCCAAAGACCAAAATCTGAGTATGCCAATCTTAAAAGCGATTCAGGTTTTAAATAGTTATGGCATGGAAGTAGTATCAGGAATCATCATCGGGTTAGATACAGATACACCAGAAACAGCAGACCGAATAATCGAATTTATTCGGGCATCGCAAATTCCCATGTTGACAATTAACCTGCTTCATGCATTACCGAGAACTCCATTATGGCGAAGATTAGAAGCAGAAGGGCGACTTCTCTTTGATGAAAGCCGGGAATCAAATGTTGAATTTTTGATGCCCTACGAGCAAGTTATTGAGATGTGGCGGCGCTGCATTACAACTGCTTATGAGCCAGAATTTTTATATCAGCGATTTGCCTACAATATGGAACACACCTATCCAAATCGCATCGAAGTACCTAACAGCCCCTCTCGGACTTCTGCGGCTAATATTCGCAAGGGTTTAACTTATTTAACTAATATTTTGGTGCGGATAGGCTTATTTAGTAACTATCGTCAGACTTTCTGGAAAATGGCCAAACCAGCGCTAAAAGCAGGTAACATTGAAAATTTGGTTCACGTTGGACTTGTCGGACATCATTTAATTAAGTTTGCCCAAGATTGTGCCAAAAATGAAGAATCGGCTTCGTTTTATTCCCAAAAAATTGTTACGAAAGTTCGTAGCTAAGGTAACAATTAAAACAAGTTTTGAGAGGCTGAAAGTCTGTTAGAGGTATATACAGAACTGTAAAAAAGTAACCTTGAAGATACACTCGCGATACTTCCTTGGAAAGACGCGATCGCACTGCCACCTGCCTATGATTGTAAGGGTTGAAAGCCCACAGTCCATGCGAATTATTTGGTAGCGATAAAACCATCGCAAGCGAGTGTGGAGCAGTTACATAGGAATTTTAGATGGTTATGAACAGTTCATTGACCCGACCCCTGGCTGTCGTGACAGGTGCCTCTAACGGCATCGGTTATGAACTCGCAAAACAGTTTGCTCAAAACGGCTTCGATCTCCTAGTTACAGCCACCGGATCGAGCATTGACGAAGCGGCTATTGCCTTCGAGGGGCTGGGTGCTAAAGTTGAGACGGTGCAGGCCGATCTGGCTAGCTATGAGGGTGTTGAAACACTCTACAACCAGATTAAGGCGACTGGGCGACCAGTAGATGCGATCGCCATCAATGCAGGTGTTGGTGTTGGTGGTGAGTTCGCCCGTGAAACCGACCTAAAGGACGAACTCAATCTGATCGAGCTAAATGTCGTGTCCTCTGTACATCTCGCCAAACGGGTGGTGAAGGATATGGTTGAGCTTGGCAAAGGTCGAATTCTTTTCACATCGTCGATTGCGGCCTTGATGCCCGGCCCGTTCGAGACAGTCTACGCTGCCTCCAAGGCCTTTGTGCATTCCTTTTCAGAGGGGTTACGCAACGAATTGAAGGATACGGGTGTTACCGTCACCGCCCTCATGCCGGGGCCCACCGATACCAACTTCTTCCACCGCGCGGGTATGGACGATACAAAAGTGGGCACGGATCAAAAGGACGATCCGGCTGAGGTCGCCAAGCAGGGTTTTGAAGCTTTGATGGCAGGTAAGGATCACATCATCGCCGGTTCGCTGAAAACGAAGCTTCTGGCGAATGTTAGTAAAATTTTACCTGATACAGTCAGTGCTGAACAGCACCGCAAGCTCAGTGAGCCGGGGTCAGGCAACAACTAATTTGCTACCTAATCAAGCGAATATGCTCAGTTAGCACTCATTTTAAGCGGGGTGCGATCGCCTGGGGTAACGGACTGACAAAAAATAAATTATCCCAAATTATTTGCACATCTGTAGGGGCGCACAGCTGTGCGCCCCTACTCACTTTGACAGTCAAAGTTGTAACGGAGGATTCATGCAAATTCATCATCTCAATTGCGGCTGTATGTGCCCGATTGGTGGGGCCCTCTTCGATGGCTTCAGTCGCGGCCCGAAGGCTCACCTCGTCTGTCACTGTTTGCTGATCGAGACAGAGCAGGGACTTGTTCTGATTGATACTGGCTTCGGACTGCGCGATATCAACTCGCCTTACTCTCGCCTCAGCCCGTTCTTCATTCATTTCAATGGCGTCCAGTTCGATAAAAAATACACAGCAGTCGATCGAGTTGAGAAGTTGGGATTTTCCGCGCGGGATGTGCGTCATATAGTGCTTACCCACCTCGATTTCGATCATGCCGGTGGTCTGGAAGATTTCCCGGAAGCAACCGTACACGTAATGCAGACTGAGATGGAAACCGCCCAGGATCGGCGCGGCTTCATCGCCAGACGGCGCTATCGTCCAGAACAGTGGGATGAGGTTAAGCACTGGAAGTACTATTCGGCGGGAGGCGAACCTTGGTTCGGTTTTGAAGCAGTACGTAACCTCGACGGGCTACCGCCGGAGATTCTCTTCATCCCGCTTGTTGGTCACACACGGGGTCATGCTGGTATCGCTATTGATACACCAGAGGGTTGGCTTCTCCACGCAGGTGATGCCTATTTTTATCGGCACGAGATGGACTCAGCCCAAAGACGCTGCACGCCAGGTTTACGCGCCTACCAATGGATGATGGAAGTGGATCGTCAGGCTCGATTGCTCAATCAAGATCGGCTACGCGCATTATCAAGCGATCGCAATAAAGGCGTGCGCCTCTTCTGTAGTCATGATGCTGTCGAGTTCAAAGCATTCGCTGACCAATCTAACGTTCAAAACGAGAAAGTTCATCAATAAAAATTTATAACTTTAGATGGATGTGGTAATTTGCAGTGTTAGAGATATTCAAATACCACATTAAATCCAAGTTCATCTATGATCGCAAAGCCTTGGGATGCTCAACTTGCTTACTGGCTAGTTCGACCTCTAAAAGACAGTTGGGTAAACCCTAATCATCTCACCACAGTAAGACTTGTGACAGGGTTAGTGGCGGCTGTCGCGATTGCAGTTGGTGATACCATTTGGGTTAACATTGGGGCATGGCTATTTGCTTTATCTAACTTTCTCGATCATACAGACGGTGAATTAGCTCGTTTGAGTGGGAAAAGTAGCAAATGGGGACATCAATATGACCTTGCTAGTGACGCCATCATCCATATTCTATTGTTTGTGTGTATTGGATATGGTCTTAGAGAAGGAAAATTTGGTTGGTGGGCGTTGGTGATGGGGATAGTATCTGGCGTGTCTGTTGCTTGCATCTTTCATTTGCGAAACCAAATGGAACAACGTTTAGGTAAAGACGCCAGCCGTCAACCAAATTTCGCCGGCTTTGACATTGAAGACGTGCTGTATTTGTTTCCCATAGTTCCCTTGCTGAATGGACTAGAGCCGTTATTAATGGCAGCGACAATTGGTGCGCCAACCTTTGCTATATGGGTAATTTGGCAATTTTGGACAATCCCGCAATCTGAATCAAACTAGATAAAGAAGCAGTGAGAAAATAAATAAATAATTATCAATGGACATCAATGGAGCTTCCAACTGAAATTGATAAAGCTATAGCAGCCGTTGATTATCAGAAACTTCAAGTTGAGTTTCAAGCTCAAAATGAATTTTTGGTAGTGGAGAACTTTGTCCCTAACTCCATCATTGAGAAGTTCTTAGCGCTGTTGCCGGCTTTGCAACCTGCTATCAACCGCAACTATATTCCCAATCATAAAAAGGGCGGTAGTATTAGCCGCTATAGCTTAGATAGCCTTGCTCCGATTTTCGGAGAGTTTTATCAACTCAGTGCCTTTTTCGAGTTCCTGAACAAAATTACCGCAGAAAAACTCCTTCCCTGTCCTGATACCGATCCCCATACTTACGCGCTGTACTATTACACTGAGCCTGGAGACCATATCCAGTATCACTACGATACTTCTTACTATCACGGTAAACGCTATACAGTGTTGCTTGGTTTGGTTGATAATTCATCCAGTAAGCTGGAATATCAACTCTACAAAGATATTCCAGAACGGGAGACGCAAACGCGATCGCTCTCCTTAACTCCTGGTACTCTAGTCCTATTCAATGGTGACAAACTTTACCACAAAGTTACTCCTTTGGGTGACAACGAACAGCGCATTGTCTTAACTTTGGAGTATGTCACCGACACTCGCATGGGTATGCTAAAACGTTTTGTCTCGAATATGAAAGATGCGATCGCCTATTTTGGTTTTCGCCAAGTGTTTCGCTCTAATTATTCCCTTCGTTATTGATATTCGTTTTGCCATGCTATCAAAAGTTCGCAGCCATCCTTATTTTATTGCTCTCCAAACTGTTTCGCTGAAATTGGCTTTGAGAATTTTTAGTATCGGGTTGCTGCCTACACTAACTGCTTACCCCGCTTTCGGTGCAGAGCGCATAAAATTTAATTACGGTCTTTTAGAAAGGTCTATTCCTATTAGTTCGCTCGAAACTTATGCTAGAACAGGCAAAGTAGACGAGGATTTGGCTGGATATACTCATTATATAAATAAAAAAGAACTAACTCAACTGCGAAAAGTTTTACTAACTCCTATTCCTTTAAATGAAATAGAAGTTTCGCAGTTTCTTTATACACCAATTGGGGAACAATTATTAGAAAAATTGGGAAAAGTTATTCAGACAGAATCTAGATTGTCAGGATTTTATGCAATTCGTGCAGCACTGATTTTGTCAGCCATAGATCAAAAAGATTTTACGCTTTTAAATGTATTACACAAGTTTCCTGCAAATGCAATTTCAATTGATTTAGACCAGAGTTTGGCAATTGCAGAAACCTTGCAGGATTTAGTTAATCAAACTCAAAAAGCAGTAGCACTTATTAACCAACAATCCCAACAAAAGACAACTACTGCTTCTACAGTTAATATCGTTCCATTGATGGATTTAGGAAAAACCGGAACTTCTCGTTTCTTAAAGCAAACTATCACACTTAATGACCTCTCGCGTAATCGAATTTTTCCAGTCGATATTTACCTTCCAATTGCTCAAACTCCTCGTCCGATAATTGTCATCTCGCACGGACTTGGTTCTGACAGAACAAGTTTTGCTTATCTAGCCGAACATCTGGCTTCTTATGGTTTTGTAGTTGCTGTTCCAGAACATCCTGGCAGTAATTCAAAACAACTGCAAGCATTATTATCAGGTACAGCAGATAGAGTGACCAATCCTAGAGAACTTATTGACAGACCTTTAGATATTAAATTTTTACTAGATGAACTCACTCGTTTATCAAAGTCTAATCCAGCATTTCAAGGGCGTTTAAATTTAGAACAAGTTGGTATAATAGGGCAATCATTTGGTGGGTATACAGCATTAGCATTAGCAGGTGCAAAGATTAATTTTGAACAATTGGAAGTTGACTGTCCAGCTTTGAAAAATACGTTAAATATTTCGCTTCTACTTCAGTGTTTAGCAGTAAATTTACCAAAGGTTAAATACAACTTATCTGATGTAAGGATAAAAGCAGCAATTGTAATTAATCCAGTTGATAGCAGTATTTTTGGTCAAGCTAGCCTCAGCCAAATAAAAATTCCCGTAATGATTGTATCTGGCAGTTATGATAGTGTTGCTCCGGCTTTACCAGAACAAATTCAGCCTTTCACTTGGTTAACAACTCCAAATAAATTTTTAGCAATTATCAATGGCGGCACACACTTTTCTACTATTGCAGAATCACCAAATGCAACCATACCTATTTCTACACAGGTAATTGGTTTAAGTCCGGCTTTAGCACGTCGTTATGTTAAAGCTTTGAGTGTTCCCTTTTTTGAAAACTATGTTGCTCAACAGCCAAGTTATCTTCCCTATTTGAGTACAGATTATGTTAATACAATTAGTCAACAACCACTACCGTTAAGTTTGATTAAATCGCTAACATCTGAACAACTACAACAAGCGTTTTAATAAACCTTTTGAAGCTAGATGAACTCTACAAAGATATTCTAGAACGGGAGATGGAAATGCGATCGCTCTCCTTAACTCCTGGTACTCTAGTATTATTCAATAGACCTCTTGCAAAAATAGTTGAATCACCCCTCGCCAACCCTCCCCTTGTGAAGGGGAGGGAGCAAAATTTCAAGTTTCCCCTGAATTAAGATGGGATTATCCATAGTTTTTGCTTCTCAAAAATCCTCTGCACCTACTTTACTCCGACTTGTGTATACACGGTAGCTTATAAAAGGGAGGGATTTAGGGTGAGGGCTTTTGATTTATGCAAGGGGTCTATTGCCTCAAAGGTTGATAAGGGGTAGAAGTAGGTTGAGGATTTGATGGTTTGCTAGACTGGGGAGTTGACCCACTCCAAACTTGATTTAACTGAGCTACCGACAACGACTGTAAAATACTAAGATTAAGCGGCTCTTTGCTGATAAATGTGGCGTAGGAAGGCTGCAAATAGGAGCGGTATTCAGGACGGTTAAGGAGATGGGTTTCTAAAAAAGCGACGCTGAGGGCGTTGAGATAGGAATAAACAGCAGCACGATCGGGGCCTAGCAAGGCAGGTGGCACAGGTAAGACATCGTTTTCAGGAGTAGGTTCAGCGATCGCTGAAAAGTGGGTGGCATTTTCAATCAAAGCCAAGTACTTATTGGAGTCAGAAAGCCAGGTAAAGGGGCGAATTTGCTCAAATACGGGTGGTGCGAAAACATCTTGACTACCTGCTACCAGCATGACGGGAATTTTAATTTGACTGATTTCCCCTTGACCCAAAACTGAACTGTCAATCGGATTAATCGCAATGATGGTCTTGATGCGATCGTCTTTGAGTTCGTAATTCTTTGGAGGTAACTCGTTTGCTTGACACTGCAAAAACAGCGACAAATTAAAGGATGAATTATCGGGATTACAATCTTGGCGCAATTGCTCAAAGTTAATATTGGCTCCTGCTAAAGTCAAAACAGTATAACCACCAAAGGATTGACCGATCGCTCCAACTTGCTGAAAATTGAATTTTCCCTGGAGAGTGGGATCGGATTTATCTAGACGCTGGAGTTCATTGAGTAGATATTTGATATCCAAGGGTCGGTTGATAAATTCTGCTGCATCTGGCGGCGCTGCCAAACCCGCAAAATATTGTTGAAAGCGTTCGGCATTACTACCAGGGTGTTCCAGTACAGCAACGGCAAAACCGTATGATGCTAGATGTTCAGCCAGGTAGACAAAGGTAGAACGGTCTGAGGCCAGTCCGTGAGAAATTACAATCAGCGGAAAGGGAGGCGAGAATAATTCTCCAGTGTTTTGCGAACCTGCTGACGGCAGATAGATATCTACAGGTAGACGGCGCGAGCGAGAAATGTCATTTAACTCCAGGCTTTTTTTCTGCCAGGTGAATTTTCCTGGCGATCGCAAATCTGGTTTTTGGGAGAAATCAATATTGGAAGTGGCTGCTTGAGCGATCGCTTCTTTTTGCAGAGAGGCAAAAACTTCATCTTTTCTTTTAATCAATTGCGACAAGTCATCGACTATCCTTAATCCCTCTGTGAAATTTACCCGTATAGTATCGCTAGGAAATTTCCGCAGTAAATTCACAACCGTTAACCCCTCTTTTTGATCGGCAGCAGACAAAATTAAAGAGGCACGTATGGCATAGAAGCCATTATTTCGAGACTCAGTGAGGAGTAATTTTCCCAGTTGTTGCACCAACTGCTCGCCTATCGGTGAGTAGGTAACTTGAGATACTAGTGTAGGAGTGAGATTAAAGCGCTGCTGGAGTAAATCCCGCAGTTGAGCAAGTTGTTCAGGAGTCGCACGGCTAGCATAAAATGACAAATCTTGATCGATTTTGCCCTCTTTAGCAAAGGTTTCCAGCGAGTCCACGGATAAAGAAAATTCGCCGAAGGGAGGATAATAAAAGCTAATGCGTTCAGCCCCCAAACCGGGAGTAGCAGTCAAGAACGTAGATAGCAAACCTAAACCCAGATATCTCAAAAATTTTTTCATTAGAAAAACCCACTATCTAACCCTGCTTAAACTTGTTTGGGCAGGGAGGAAAGCGGGGCGGGATCTATAACCGCTTTCCTGTTGAACTGGTTTAGATATATCAAACAGGCTACAAGCACAATAAAGCAAGTACTTACCAGAAATTTGACAGGAGCTTTGAACGAGCAAAATACATGAGTAGCAAATTTTTCAGCCAAACAGCATCAGTAGAGAGATAATAGATATAGAGATCAAAATAAGTTATATGTCCTTTGCTTCCTGCGCCTGTTGTGTTGTCGTCCTCAACCAACAACAAGAGCAAAATATCTCCTACCAAAACCAGTGCCAGGATGTGCCAGTTAACCACAGTAAGAGCACGGTTAAAAATTGCACTGTAATTGAAAATGGCCGGGTGGTCGTTAAACCCTTACAACCACCACTCAATCAGACTTCCGAGTAACTTTCAGAAATTTCACCCCTTTACTCTAAAGGTAAAACATCGTGGAAGCGGTTGTAATCAATGTAGCGATGTCCATCGGGTGTGTGGTGAAAGATATCGACAAATTGATTGTTCCACAAAATCTCATTTGCACTATAGCTATGACGGGCATGAACAACCTGGGCAACCGTTTCATCAATGCCACTCAAAGAGACAATCAGTATAGTATTTGTCTGGGTTAACGATTCTGGTGTCATCCCATACAAAGGACTAAACTCATCAATGACATGCATCACTGACCAGCTTAACGTGAAGCTAGGTGTTTGGTTCCTCACCAGTTTGAGATCGTGGAACCGACGCATGAACTGTCCTTCTAAGGTTACTTCGTCGCGCATTAAGTAGACTCGCATCTGCGCCTCCAAAATTATATTGCGACGCCGATTAGCGCTGCGAAATATCAGAGTCGGCATCGCATTATGAGCTGTAATGACAGCAACACGGCTAAAGAGTACACGGGCTGTAGGTCGAGAGAACCGAGCAAAGGCTAGTCCTGTCATCACAGCAATTCCCACCAAACCGATCATTGCTTCAATAGTGACAATAATGTTGGCGTAAGTTGTTTTCGGATACATTGCCCCATAGCCAATAGAAGCTAAGGTTTGGACGCTAAAGAAAAAGACATCTAAAAAAGAGCCAGGTTGGGCGTTGGCAATACAATCTCCTCCTATCAAGTAAGCTAGGGCAAATAGAGCATTAATAGTTATATAGAAAGTACAAATCAGCAGCAGAAAGCCAGTCCAGGGAATCGTTAGCAGCAGATGATAGGGATCGCGCCAGTAGGAATGCCATGCACCCATACCTATAATCTCAAATTTTCCATTTTGAACTTGAATCTTAATCGGTGAGATCAAACGCTGTCGTTTCTTGGGTGAAAGTCTCTTCAGTCGAAATTTCATTGCAAGTAGCCAAAAGAACGGCAACTACTTAGTATTGTAAATTAAGTTGCTTTAGAGACATTCACTCTAGACAATTAAGCAGTAGGGAGCGGAAATTTAAACTTTCTTTTCTTAAATCAGCAAAAAAAATAGGGTGTGCAATGCCCACCCTACTAATTTATCTGCTAGAAACTTATTGTTATGGCTTTAGTGATTGACCTTTAGAACAGCGGTCAAACCACTCCTGGTATTTTTTTTGCTGCGACTCATCTTCAACAGCAATGGTAACACGCACCTGCTTACAGCCGTTATTTCGCTCTAGTGCGATCGCATTCAATAATAAATTAGCAATTTTAGGTGAGCTAAACTCGCCGCTTACCGTTAAACTGTTGTCATGTGTTTCAAGCCTTTCTACTTCCGTCAAATCAAGGGCAGGAATTTCTCCTTCTCCTAAATCGATTTCTGCGAGTTGTTTGTGTTCGGGGCTTATTTGTTCCACAATCAGCTTTTCACGCCGGACAGGAACTTGTACCATCCGAGTTTCAATTACTTTGCGAACAATTACTTCACCAACTTTACGCTTACTGCTTTCAACAACTAGTCGTTCTTCTAGTAGACGAATAATCTGTTCTTCATGAATCTGTTCTAAATTATTTAATGACTCGACTGGGCTATTTGTCGTTTGATTGTTAGCTACTTGCTCAGTTGAGTTAAAATCGCCTGGTGTCTCTGATTCTAAATATTCAGGCATATATTCAATTTCTGATTTGTTTAAGTCTATGAAAACAGATTGAGTCGGCTTGTCTATTTTTTTTATTCTCTGGCTCTGCAACTGAAATAAAGAAGGATGTTTATCAGCTAACTGCTGGCTATATTCAGCAGTTTTTTGATTAGCCTGGTTCGATATAACCAGGTTTAGCCGACGATTACCATCCACAATTAAATCATGAACTACTCCTACTAGCTGACCTTGATTATCAAACACAGCAAAATTGTTCACCTTCTTTCTTAAATCTGCCAGCGAGGAGATAGTGCGAGAATTACCCTTTGCCTGTAAAGTATTTTTTGCCATAGTTTGGCTATTCATCTGGAAAGTTTACTAACTGCTTTCTACTTAGCTAAATTAAATGTATTAATCATCTGGATACCATTTAGAAAGTCTTTGCGATCGATAGATTTATCCAACTCATATCCAGAGTAATATTTGCAATCAAAAATCCTAAGTGGTATCAATACTTTTCGGTTAACCGGGAAAGGGGAAAGGGTAACGATTTGAATTTACCTTTCCCCAAACCAAAAGAGAGATTGTTGGGTTTATCCGAAAAGGATTGTAAGTGGTATCAGTTATTGTAAGGACAGGTAAAGCCAATTTAACTGCTTCACCTGTACTGTGTAGAATTAATTATTAGTCATTAGCTAGTAACTAATGACTATGTATAGTTAGCGTTCTTCAATCGGAAGATTACCAGAATTCACATCTAACTCTTCACGACGCACAGTTTCTTGAGTTTCAACTGTGTCTTGATCGACTACTTTTCTAACTCTGACTTCTTCACGCAAAAATGCTTCTTTGCGAACATCAGGAGTTTCTTCATGAATTTCTATGCGAGCAACTTCGCCTTCACGGAAGTCTGCTTCGCGCCCAGAAACAGCCGTACCTGCATCTGCTGGAGTTACACGTTCAATTACTACTCTTTCTCTTTCCACTGGCACTGCAATCCGTGCGGTATCAGTTTCAACATGCTTGCCAATGGTTACTTCTCCAGTTTTTTGGCGTCGTTTGCTGGCAATCAGCCGTTCTTCATACAATCTCAGAGTTTGATGATCTTGCTCATTTAACCCGTATAAAGCAGGCTCATTTTCGTAAGTGTAGCTATCACGAGCGTAAGTGGGAGTTGTACCTAATGGTGCTACAGGCGTTCCTAAAGGATCTAATCCTGCTACAGAGTCTAATGGTGTTGCAGCTTCTACAGGAAGGTTGTTGTAGTCTGTGGGTTGGCGATATACCCCACGCACCCGTTCTTCATAGTCGTAATCAAGGGTTTGACGTTCATCGAACTCAGGCAAATCTTCAGCTTGCTCTCTAGTCAAACCAATTGTGTAAACGCGATCGACGTTATAGTCGATACGGGCGCGGCCAATTGGTAGTAATACTTTTTTACCAAAAATCCAGAAGCCTAAGTCAACAACTAGATAGCGAAAATGACCTTCTTCATCAACTAAAACATCGCTAACAGTACCAACTTTTTCATCAGTTCCCTGTGTATAGACACCCAGCCCTTTAATGTCATGACCATCAAAACTCTCTTGATAGCTAGGCTCAAAATCTTCTAGTTTGTAAAGAACCATTATGTTTAACCTCAAATATTTTTTTTCAATCTCTTAATAACTAAACTAGACATTTATTTATTTTTGTACATCCTTCTGCCGAATGAATTATTTCCAGGGTTAAATAATCGAAAGTTATAGATAATTTTGATCGATATGGCTAACTAGAGACATGAAATTGGGAGCATTTCACTTGACTCTTGTAAAGATATGTCTAGCTTTAGTACGCGGGGTTCACCAGATATATGAAGTTTTTCAATGCAAAGTTTTGTATCTTGTATCTTTGATCTGTAGATGGTTTCTCAAAATATAATTTTTTGAATGTTAAGATTATCTACTTTTTAGAAAGTTGAGAATGTTGTTATTGCATAAAAAATACAGGCAGAGATAAAATTAACTTTGCCTGCATGATAATTTTTAGATAAATCTATCAAACAAATTTATAAACCAGCTAATTAAATAGCTTTATATGCAGTAACACCAGATTATTGGACATCTAAATTACCCGTAGTATCAACATCTAATTCTTCTCGACGAATGGTGTCTTGTGCTTCCACAATGTCCCGTTCTACTACTTTTTTCACCCGGACTTCCTCACGCACAAACGCTTCTTTCTGTATCTCAGGCGTTTCTTCGTACACTTCTATGCGTGCTACTTCCCCTTCTTGAAACTTAAGTTCATTGGGATTTATAGCCTTTCCTGCTTCTGTTGGTGTAACTCGCTCAATCAGAACTCGTTCTTTTTGAACGGGTACTGTAACGCTTACAGTTTCTGTTTCAATATGCTTACCAACCGTTACTTCTCCGGTTTTGATGCGTTGTTTGCTGGCAATTAATCGTTCTTCATAGAGTTTAAAAGTTTGATGAGATTGCTCATTCAACCCATATAAATCTGGATCTTTTTGGTAATTGTATGTATCGCGATCGTAAGTCACACCGCTAGTTGGAGAACGAAATACACTACGTACCTTTTCTTCGTAATCATTATTAAAGATCGCGTCTTCTGTATGATCGGGTAAACCTTCTATTTGCTGTCTGCTTAACCCGTCAACATAGACGCGTCTTTCTGGATAACTGATCCGGCAAAGACCAATTGGTAGTAAGATTTTCTTGCTAACAAAATCTAAGCTTATATCAATAATTAAATACCGGAAATGACCATCATCATCAACTAAAACGTCAGCAACTGAGCCAACTCTGTCTCCTCCGCCAGTATAGAGATCCAGCGCTTTGAGATCGTCTCCGCCAAAAGTGTCTCGATAATTTTGGTCAAAATGTTCAAGTTTATGAAGAGGCATACGCTGTTTCTAAGTTGTTTATAAGGTTTATTTTCTAGTGTAAAAAATATTGCGCTAAGTATCCTCCTGCTGACGACTGAGTTTAATGGAGATATTTGAGGATTTATATTATTAAGGGAATACTCAATTGAAACAGCCCTGCATTTTCAGGGGATTGGGCGATCTCATCTGCGTAAGTCCTAATTAAGAGCCAATACTGAAACAATAGAAGTAGACACTACAGAACCATGCAGATTATGAGTGAACTTCCAAATACTCTTGAAGATGCGATCGCCCAATCTCGTACAGCCGTCCAAGCTGCCCTTGCAGATGGCTGTACTCGCATACAAGTTGAGCTCCTGTTTCCAGAACTGAAGTTTATGCCGGTAGCGGAACAATTTCTGCCGGCATTTACAGATTATGATTCCCGTTTGAAAATTTTCTTTGCTGACGCTGGCGCTGCGGCCCTAGCCCGACGTGATTGGGCAGATGCACCATTTCAAATTTTGGATATTGGTACGGGTAGGGCTGCTTCATTGCAGACAAAAATTCAGCCAGAGGATGAAATTTTCTTATTCATCGCCCCGACATCCGTAGAAGTGCCGCAGTTGGAAAAGCTGTGTGAAGTAATAGGCGATCGCCCCTTAGTCTTGTTAAATCCTCGTTTAGAAGATTCTGGAACCGTGGGTATTGGTTATACAGCGAGAAAAATCCGCGATCGCTTTATCAGTACCATTGAATCCGCCTATTACGTGCGCCCCATAGACGATGAAAGTGCCCTATATCGCTGCTACCCAGGACAGTGGGAAGTTTGGCTGGAAACCGCCGGCGAATATCAAAGAATTGCCGAATTACCCACAAAACCATCTGGTGATGATTTGGATCTCATTGTTTCAAAAGGACAACCGCAAACAACAACAGAAGCGACACCTGCGAGAAAGCCCAGTGTGTTTAAGAGTTTGCAACGATTTTTAAAAGCGTTGAGTAGTTAGTGGTACTTAGACAAAAAACACCCAAAAAATAGTCTCAAACCACATGCACGGTTCTTAGGGAAGTGCGGAGGGGCGACCCTCCAATCTTACCCGCCCTCTTACTAGCCGTTACCGAACTAAAAGCTACTGCTACTGCTGGAGTCACAGCTACTGCTGCTGCCAGAATCATTGCTACTGCTACTGCTGGAGTCACAGCTACTACTGCCAGAATCATTGCTACTGCTACTGCTGGAGTCACAGCTACTGCTGCCAGAATCATTGCTACTGCTACTGCTGGAGTCATAGCTATTACTGGAATCATTTCCTCCAGTATTACCAACATCCCAACTACTGTCGCTGTTACTAAAAGAGTTACCATTGCTTCTACGACTTTTACGGGAACTGTTTCTACCAGATGAAGTAGCACCTTTGATGAGGGCGATGAAGCCCAGTACAATCAGTAAAAATATAATTAAGCTCCACATAGTTTTTATCCTGAGGTAATGATTGCCATAACTAACTTCAATTTCTTTGGTTGTGATTACAGATTTCATCTAACCTGGCAGGCGCTGCCTCGATATCCTGCCAAATCAACTCAAGATACAGCAGTTTTCATTTGCATGAAGTACAAAGCTATAGGTTTTGAGGCAGCAGACAGGAGGCAGAAACTCTGTATATTCTGATTTTGAGTCCTGCATTTTGTACCTCACTTACTTGCAAACTGCTGTATTTGTAAAATATTTTGATGCGATCGCTCTTATCTCAACCACATCAATTGTTGTTCCGAATTTCATCAAACTTAGCACGCAGAGCCTGAATATCGTGTTTTGGTACTTTGATCGCCACGAGTAAATTAGAGTAGTTATCGGTAAGTCAGCAGCACCAACCGTTCTTAATCCTAAAGCTATGATGAAAGTACTTCGCTAGAAAACTCTTAAATACCATGATACTTGAAAACCTTGAAGCTGAATTTTTGGCACTTCCAAAAGACTCTCAACCTGCACTACTGGCTCGACTTCTTGAGCACTTAGGAAAAAGTGGCGAAATTGATCGAAAAATTGCATTCATCTAGGCCCAGGAAGCTGAACTGCGCGAGCGAGAAATGGATAGCGGTAAATTGAGTGGTATTTCGATATTTATGCTTTCGGCGATATTTATATTAATCTAAACATTGACCATAATATAGTTTTTTATCATCATTTTTTGAATGGTCTTCATATATACGATAGTGGCAAAACTCGTCATGAGCGCAGCCTTTTATTATAGCAGTTCCTTTTGTGCCTACTATTTCTAGACTTATTACTGCCCAATCATCGCCATCTAAATCCATACTCCACGATTTTTTTCCTTCAGCTAATGCAACATTTTGAATTTCTCCAATTAGAGATACGATCTCAGAACAAGATTTAATTTTTTCTATCGCCTCTTGATATTTATTAGGAAATTGTTGTGTTCCCCAAAAGTGTCTTAATTGATTTGGAATAATTAACCCAGGAGACGGATTGTAATCAGAAGTTTTAAATATTATTAAAAAAATGAATATAATTATAAATATTGCAGGAGTAGCATAAAATAATCTTTTGATTCTACTAATTGGTTTGCGAACTTGAAATTTACAACCAAAACAAATTAAAATAAATACAAGAGGATATGAATAAAAAACTACAGTTCCAAAAATTAGGTTTATTGCGTTTACTATCCAAATAATTAGTTCAAAAATAACTGCATTTTTAGAAATACCTGTAACCAAGATCGATAGACCAACAGACATGGAAAATAAACCACTAATAAATGATTCGATTTGTGTATTTACACTTAATCTTGATATACAGCCTATAAATACAAACAAAACTAAGATTATCGGATTATAGTCTTTATTATTATTTTTAATTATCCAAAGCAAAATTATACTGGAAACTAGTGAAATAAATAAGGCTATGACATAACTAAAGGGATAATCATAAGGCGATAGTAACCAAAATCCAAAAAAATGATTGAGGTTTAATAGAGTTGATAAAGCAAGAGCTAAGAAAAAAGGTATACTCCAAAGAAATATTTGGAAAGTCAGGAAAATGGCATTCATGAAATAATTTTTTTTCGGTTATATATTACTCTAATTGTTCAATATATTAATGATAAATTTAATAGACAACCGTATTTATTCAGAAGAAAATAAAGTTTTAGATATATTGGCTTATCGAAATTCAAAAATGTAGCCGCCTCAATTTCAATTCAATAATACTTAAGCAAAAAGCCTTTATCCCACAACATAATCAATATATTTTGCTAAAATCATAGGAGAAAAAGAGGAGTTAGTAATTTTACTATTAACTCCTCACTCTTAATTTTTTAATTCGCTTGCAACGGTGCATTCAAGACTTTCTCGATGCGATCGCGCGTTTCTAATAAGTGCGCTTTGGTATATTCATCCTCAGAATTAACACCCTTAAGTTTCTCATCAAGTTGCTTTAGTTTATACCAAGCTAGAGTGCGAGCATCTTCTGGAACATTTTCTTTTCGCAATACCATATCTGTCAAAATGTCCAAATATTGACGCTGCAAGCCTCGCCGCAAACTGGCGATTTTCATTGGTTTACCTTTTGGTTGGATAACTTCCGTCCAAATACCTGATTGCAAAGTGTCAAATAGTTCTGGTAAAGTCAGTGCTTTTCCTTCGGGAGTTTTGAGTTCAATATCCTTGAGACGAGAGAGGCGATCGCTTGAGAGTAAATCTCGCAACACAGAACCCTGCATCAGTAGCACCAAGTCATGAATGGGAAAATCCAAACGACCAACTTGTGGAGAACTACCCCAATGTCGCCAACGGGAAGGTGCTAATTTATTCAGTAATTCTGGTGAAAAACTCAGGGCGTCTTCTGCAAATACATATTTTTGCAGCGTTTCTAAAGCTTGCCGTTGTTCTTCAACTGGCACTGGTTCAAATGGTAAACGGTGTTGGGGGACTCCAGAGACTTTCTCGGCAGGTAGCTCGCTGGGGTGAATGCGATAGAAAGATTGTCCGCCAATGTATTTTGTGGTGAAATATATTTGCTGGAAATAGTTACCTAATACTGTGCTAAAACGTTCGCTGACATCGCTATAACTATCACCAGCCATTGGGAAACGTTTATCCAGACGTTCCCACATCACCCGCGAATTATTCAATTGCCACTGAGAATAAAGCAGCACATTACCGCTGTTATCCCAAGCATTAGCTGTGGGGTCAAGGTCATATACATCTTCATCTGTAGAATAACTCAACTCTGGCTTGTAGGATTGTGCAGCAATTTCCTCCAAAATTGGCTTTTCTGCTAGAGGAGTTGATGTCTGAATTGTTGTGTAGCCGTACTTAATTGCCCAGTCATCATAAGGCCCCACCATAGTAGGAAAATAATCTCCTTGTTTTGTATTTTGAGGGGCGATATTTGGGGGAATATAGTCCATGACAGAAGTTGTCAGACCTTTATTTTTGGTAATTTCTGTATTATTCATCTCCTGTGGTGGTAGCAGTGTACTACCACGGAAGTTATGACGTAAACCAAGAGTATGTCCAACTTCGTGAGCGATAATTAAACGTAAATATTGATTAATATATTCTTTTACCTTGTCTGGAGTAGCCATAGTATCAGGCAGCAGTGACATCGCCAGCGAACCAAAGGCAAACTGGTTAGCAGCTTCCATGCCATAGCATAAATCGTACTCGCCTGCCATTTTTGATAAACGATTCAACAACCCCTCTTGTCCTTGCATCTTCTGGGGTACACCATTGTTTTTCTCATCTAAACCATTGGCGCAAAGTAGACGATTTTGCATCAAAGCTGATAAAGTCGTGCGATTTTCTGTTTGGCTGGGTTGGATGATTTTGCGATATTCACCCTTGAGTGCGCGGATAAAGCTAGCATCTACGAGAATATCTGCATCCAAAATTTCCCCTGTCAATGGGTTAACGCGGGATGGCCCCATCGCAAAGTAGCCATCGACTGTGTTGATCCAGCGAATCGTGTTGTAACGAATATCTGCCGGGTCCCAGGTAGCATCATCTGGCATTTGGCGGACTTCAATTGCATCCTTGAATCCGGCTTTGAGAAAGGCTTTGTTCCACATGAGAACGCCTTCTTTCATGGCATCGCGGTATTCTAAGGGTACAGCGTTATCAATCCAGAAAACAATCGGTTTTTTGGGGTGAGAAATGACTGCTTTCGGGTCTTGTTTTTCTAAATGCCAGCGATTGATGTAGCGGACAAAAGAATCGCCGCGATCGTCGTCTTTGGATAAATCTTGATAGGCGGTGATGAAATAGCCGATGCGATCGTCAGCAAGGCGCGGTCGATAATCTAGATCGGGTAGTTGGGAGAAACTGTAGTGAACGCGGAGGGTAAAGCCACGGTTGTCAGCTAGCGACCCAAAGTTTGTCACTTCACTGTTGGGGTCAACGCTACTAGAGTAATTCAAAATAGACTCGACTTCTAAGTTTTGGGGAAAGGCTTTAGCAGTACCAAAATAGGACTGGCTTGTGGTTTTTGGAACTCCTAAACCTACAGATAATCCAGCTAAGTCTGTGAGTAACAAATCTTCCAAGTCAATGAGAATAGTTTTGCGTTCTGGATGAATGCTTTTAATGGCAATGGTGTAGAGAACAGAATCACTAAACGATCGCGTCAGCGATCGCACCTGGGGATCTCCCTCACGAGTGCGAAAATTCACATTGCGGATGACAAAGTGTAATTTATCATCCACCCGTTTGAAATAAAACAAAAAATCTTGCAGAGGCATACCACTGTAAATACCCTGTTCGCCAATACCCGATTCCAGGGTTGCCGTAGCTAGGTAATTTTTATTAAGTTGTTCTGGCTTAATTTCTAGATAAATCTTATTCTTTTCTTTATTACGATAAAGGGTGAACAATCCCCCAGATTTTTGGGTGTTTTTAATTACTTCGTTAAATGGCTCTAAATCATCCTTTGCTGTTGGTTTCGCGGTAGTACTAGGCTTTGTATTTGCTTTCGCTGAGGGGTTTGCAACTTGTAAAAATGGTTGTTGACCTGCTTGTTTCAGGTTTTTTACTATCCAAATAAATGGTTGAGGCTGTGCGGGTTTATTTTGATTAACTACCCAAACTTGATTTGACGGTAGCCTCTGTTTCTGAGGAATATTAATATTATTTGATGATAAGGCTGAGATTTTCGTTGAAGAAGCTTCTGTCGGTAACTGACTATTGAATTTCTCTCCACTTCTGACTGTAACCACATTTTCTCCAACAATATGCTTGGCGGTATCAACATTGTTAACAAACGGTGACTTAGCGCTAGCTGTCGCTATTCCTAAAAATAAACTATGTAACAAAATCATATAAAAGGTTAATCTGTTCATCGCATTCATTACCTGATAACTATCTCTTGTTAATTTTTAACTTTTGCAAAGCCATATAGCTTGCCCTCTGGCGATTATCTTAGCTGCTTTATATTAAGCAATAAACTTTCAGTTTAAATTTTAATTGCCATTTTTCCGCTTTGTTATGCTGTTTTAGTGTAGGATTTTTTCTAACAATTGCATCTCCTACAAATAGTAAGTATGATTTTTACATCAGACTGGGAAATTTCTTGGAGAAAAAGTATCACAAATTAGCTAAATCATAGAATTAGTTGATCTGGGAAATAATTTTGAAGTTAACACTTTATTTATATTATGAGAGGAAGCTTAAGGCTACTACAGGTGAGCGAGAAGCCGCCATTCAGAAACGCCATTGGCAATTTCATCAGAAGTAGCCTACCCTAAATATCGCCAACTCATGATTTTTTTACTATAGTATTTATTTATACTATTGATTGTTGGGAATGCAAAGCAAACTGGCAGAGAAAAGTTTTTAATTCGGGATTATCAAAAACAGTTATTTAAATGTAACAACGGAAACAAAAATGTCAACATATTTATCTCAAGTTTGGCAGCTGCTGAGAAATTATGTGAGGGGTACAAGGTTACAAGAGATGCCAAAGACCACATCCCTAGAAACTGAAGCAGTTTTACCTCTAGGAAAAAATATTAAAGAACCAGACAAAAGCGTTAGATTAGGTCAAGATAATTTGCAGGAATATTTATACTCTCCAAGGCTGCAAAAAAGCTTAGAAAAATGGACAGTACCAAAGAACGGTTTGACTTCTCAGACAGACGATCGCACATTGGGCACTTTATCCACTGGGTTTTGCTTTAAAGTATGCGATCGCCAGATGTATGAAGAGATTTATGATTTATTGGGCAATGCTGCCCTGAAACCTGAAGTAGTCAACCAACTAATGGAATTGGTCGTGACTGGTCAAAAAATTCGTCCAGAATTGCTTTTTGGGCGGCTAGAAGATTTTTATCGTCGCTGGTGTCAGGGAGAATTTATCGATGGCACACCAGATGATAACCTGCCTCAGAAAACAAAGTTAAAGCTAGCGGCACAAAATATTGCGATCGGGTTGAGACAGGTAGATATATATACAGGGCTGAACGTACTGATTTTATTACTAGAGTTACACCGTTACGCCCAAGGGCAAGATGAACTCAAACAAAAAATCACCTTCTACCCATCTGCCCAACCAGACACAGACAATTTTTTCACATCCCAACTGCTGCGGATTATTAATTATAGCGATGCCCTGGAAATTGGCAACTTTAGCAGTATAATGGGACAATTCCTCAAAGGCGGCAACTTTAGGGGTGCTTACCTCGGCGATGCCAACCTTACCGGGGCAGACTTTAGCGGTGCTGACCTAAGTCTTGCTTATCTCGGCGATGCCAACTTAACTGGCGTAAACTTCAGCGGTGCCAACCTTAGCGGTGCCAACCTCGGCGATGCCAACCTCAGCGGTGCCAACCTCAGCGGTGTTAACCTCAGCGGTGCCGACCTCAGCAGCACCAACCTTAGCGGTGCTAACCTTAGCTGTGCCAACCTTAGCCGCGCCGACCTCAACCGCGCCGACCTTAGCAATACCAACCTTAGCCGCGCCGACCTTAGCCGCGCCGACCTCAACCGCGCCGACCTTAGCAGCACTAACCTCAGCCATGCTGACCTAAATAACGCCATCCTTTTCGGTGCAAATCTGAGTGAAGCCAACCTTAATAGCGTCAGCCTTAGCCATGCCGACCTTTGCCGCGCCGACCTCAGTGGTGCTGATTTGAGTCACGCTATCCTCAACGGTACTAACCTCAGTGACACAATTCTTTTCAGTACCAACCTCAGCGATGCTATCCTGGTTGCCGCAGACCTCAGCTATGCCAAACTTAACGGTGCCAAACTTAACAATGCCAGACTTAACGGTGCAATGTTCTTAGGTGCCGACCTCAGCGGTGTAGACCTGAGTCGGGTGATTCTCAACGAAGCCGACCTCAGCGGCGTGATTCTCAACGACGCTGACCTCAGTGGTGCTGACCTCACTGACGCTATCCTGTTTGGCACAGACTTCAGCTATGCCAACCTTAACAGTGCTAACCTTAGTGGCAGTAACCTCAGTGGTGCTATCCTCAACGGCGCGGATCTCAGCCATAGCAACCTCAGTTATGCCATTTTGGGTGGTGCAGACCTTAGCGACGCCAATTTAGAAGAGATGATCTGGGGTAAAAAGCAGCAGTGGGAAGGCGTGCGGGGATTAGAGACAGCAGTTAATGTACCGGAGGCATTGAAGGAAGAACTGGGACTGAATTGAGATGAGGCGAGATTTTATCCTAAACTTTAAAGAGCCAATACATTTTATAAGTTTTCCCCCTAATTAGAAAACCCCCAGATGAATCCAGGGGCTTGGGTAATTTTGATTGCGATCGCAATCTGCGGTAAATGCACTCTAAAATACTTAATTAATTACGGTGATTATTGCTGTAGTGAACCCTTGTACCTGCCCACAGCAACTTCTCCCGCAGCGTCTGATAGTAGGAATTGTTCTCGCGCAAAATAATAAATTTAGCCCGACACTCTGCCATCCGCACATCAACGCGGTGTCCCGGCCAAATTGAAGTTCCCAAAACTCCATCTGTCCACAGCTTGGTACTCAAATCGTAATCCCCCAAAGGCCAAATACTCACCACAGAACCAGGGGGTAAAACGAGGGGACGACTAGAAAGGCTCATTGCACAAATAGGAGTGATGGTAAGCGCCTCCATACCGTCATGCATAATTGGTCCATTCGCAGAAACGGTGTAACCTGTCGAACCTGTAGGAGTGGAAATAATCAACCCATCCCCGACGTATTGATCGACTACCTCACCATCGATTTCCATTTCCAGAATTGAGGTGATCATTCGGTCAGCGGAGGCGGGTTTGACACAGAATTCATTCAAAGCCAGGTAACGTTCGCTCACTGGTTCTAAATTAGATCCATGACCCTCATACACCGCAGCTTGCAACATCATCCGTCGTTGGATAGCATAGCGATCCTCAAACAGCCGATCCCAAACTTTCTCTGTATCCTGAAACTCTTCTACTGACTCAGTTAAAAACCCCAGATGACCTCCCACATTCACTCCCAGAATTGGGATACCAGCTGGGGCTAAATGTCTGGCACCAGTTAAAACAGTACCATCGCCACCAAGTACCAAGGCGAGATCGATTGGTTGAGCCGCCGAAGCCAAAAAGACTGGATAAGGGTTGTCTTTCGGCCCGCTAGGCCCCATCAACACCTGGCACTCGCGACTTTCTAGTTGTTTCGCACAGATTTCTGCCCATTGTTTGCTCCGGGCATCCCGCGCTTTATAAGCAATGATTACCTGCTTGAGTTGCACGCACAATTACCACTTCAGGAGATTAAACTGCTCCATATCGACGGTATCGCGGTTGCGATAAATGGCCAGCACGATCGCTAAACCCACCGCCGCCTCGGCTGCGGCCACGGTAATCACAAATACTGTGAAAACCTGACCCTTAATTAATGTTGAGTCGAGGAAGTTGGAAAATGCCATTAAATTCAGGTTAACAGCATTGAGCAATAATTCAATTGACATCAGCACCCGCACAGCGTTGCGGCTAGTAATTAAACCGTAGATGCCAATGCAGAATAAAGCTGCTGCTAGTAATAAAAAGTACTGGAGTTGCATGAATCTGAGTATCCCTCCTGAAAAAACTGGCTGTTTATCTGCGACTCAGGTTGCAAATATTACTCTTTTGTTTCGCTGGTTGTTGATACTAGTTCTCTGGGGCGTTCTTGCAAAGTCAAAACAGTTTGCCCTAGCTTGGATGGTGTCAACAGGTCTGGCAAATACTCGCGGCGTGCCAAAATAATTGCTCCTACCATTGCTATCAGTAGCAAAATGGAAGCTAGTTCAAAAGGCAGTAAAAAGTCAGTGAAGAAATGTTCTCCAATTAAAACTATAGAACTTTCGCCACCCGCCACCGGAGCAGCTGAGTAAGCCCAAGGAGTAGCCAGCACCATCGTACTTAAAAGACCAAACAATCCTATACTTACTACACCCGTAAGTGCTTTTCGCACCCAAGAGTTAGGAAATGCTACAAAATTCTGCCGCTTGTTCACCAACATAATGGCAAACAAAATCAGCACGTTAACCGCCCCAACGTAAATTAGTATTTGTGCTGCTGCAACAAAATCAGCATTTAGCAACAGGTACATTCCCGCTATGCTGATAAACACACCCCCCAGCAAAAAGGCAGAATAGACGATGTTGGAGAACAGCACTACACCAATGGCTGCCCCAATCATCATTACGCCCAGTATGCCAAGTGATACTAACTGTACTCCTTCTGCTAGATTCACTGTTTTTTGTCCTTAATCATTGGTCATTAGTCATTGGTCATTAGTCATTGGTCATTAGTCATTAGTCACTTGTACTGAGTTTCGACTGCGCTCAACTACCGCGTAGTCGAAGTATTAGTCAAATAACAAAGGACAAAGGACAAATGACAATGGACAAATGACATTTATTTTTCCGTTTGTTCTACCAAGTCTTCTGGACGCGCACCTGCACGTGGCGCATCTGCGGGTAGTCCGTGAGGTTCGAGGACGCCTTTGGGTAGGTAAACTAGTTCGCGCAGTGGTGTCACCATTGGGTCATCTGTTACTTTATACGGCAGACGACCTAGCGCCACGCTGTCATAATTCAATTCATGGCGATCGTAAGTGGAAAGCTCATACTCTTCTGTCATCGATAGACAGTTAGTGGGGCAAAATTCCACACAATTACCGCAAAAGATACAAACTCCAAAGTCAATGCTGTAGTGGTTGAGTTTTTTCTTTTTGCTGGCTTTGTCGAATTCCCAATCTACTACAGGCAGGTTAATCGGACAAACGCGAACGCAAACTTCGCAAGCAATGCACTTATCAAATTCAAAGTGAATTCTACCGCGAAACCGTTCGCCAGGGATCAGTTTCTCGTAAGGGTACTGTACAGTAATCGGACGCCGCCGCATGTGGTCAAAGGTGACAGAAAGTCCCTGACCAATGTAACGCGCAGCTTGTACCGTTTCTTTGGCGTAATCACCAACTTGTTTTAGGAACTTTAGCATTTTTTGTCTCTCTTTTAAGGGGATAAAAGTTAGGAGTGAGGAGTGAGGAGTTAAGAGTGAGGAATGAGGAGTTAATTAAAAACTCATAACTCATAACTCATAACTTATAACTCCTAACTCTTAACTCTCTCATTACCCGCCGAAGGCGAAGGGAAAGGCTAGTTTCAGGGCAGCGGTTAATAGGAGATTAACCAAACCAACTGGCAACAAAAACTTCCATCCTAAATCTAACAGTTGGTCAATCCGTACCCGTGGCACTGTCCAGCGCAACAGGATGGCGACAAACACTAGTAAATAGGCTTTGAACACGGTCATGGTGATGCCCAAAGCCGCAGTTACTATCTGGAACACGGGATTTAATTCACTGACTCCCAGCCAACCAGCGATGAGGTTGAGGGGAATAGGAAAGTCCCAACCGCCCAGGTAGAGAATTGCTACTAGTAAGGAAGAAAGGATTAAGTTAACGTATGAACCCAGGTAGAACAGACCAAATTTCATACCTGAGTATTCAGTTTGATAGCCTGCGACGATTTCTTCTTCCGCTTCGGGTAAGTCAAAGGGTAATCGTTCGCATTCAGCGAGGGCAGCTATCCAAAAGATCAGAAAACCAATTGGTTGTCGCCAAATGTTCCAGCCCAGAATGCCGTAGCCAGATTGTTGATTGACAATATCAACAGTGTCGAGGCTATTAGACATCATAGCGATCGCTAATACCGCTAACGCCAAAGGAATTTCATAACTAATAGATTGCGCTGCTGCCCGCAAGCCCCCTAAGAGGGAGTATTTGTTATTAGATGCATAGCCAGCCATCAGCAAGCCAATGGGTTGAATGCTTGACAAGGCAATCCACAAGAATACGCCCATGCCCACATTGCTAATTACGATATTCTGTCCAAAGGGCACAATCAGGAACGACAGAAACACCGGAATTACAACAATAATGGGGCCGAGGGTAAACAGCCAGGGGTCAGACTTGGCTGGTACTATATCTTCTTTAAATACCAGCTTCAGACCATCCGCTACAGGCACCAGCAACCCAAAAGGCCCCTGGTATTCTGGCCCAATTCGCTGCTGTGCGGAGGCAGAAATTTTCCGTTCTAACCAAGTAGCAACTAATACCCCCACTGTTGCCCCAATCAGCATCAGTATCATTGGCAGCGGCATCCAAATTGCTTTGGCTGTTCCTGCTGGTATACCTAAATCCCGGAGGGATTCAATAAAAGTTCCTTGGAGGTCAATTCCTGAATTCATGTTTCCGCTCTTTAAGACATCGAGTCATGGTGAATTACAACTATTAGTTAAATTAATACCTGTAAATTCACCCATTTTTAATTTTTGCTGTGATGACGCCCGATTGAAGATTTGTTGCCAATTCCCATGCCTAGTATATCGTTGGATGGTTTGACCACCCTGAAGCGAGATGAGAATTCTACTTATGGTTGGCATTGAGATTGGCTATTGAGGGATGGGGGAGCAGGGGAGCAAGGGGGCACGGGAGCAGGGGAGCAGAGGAGAAGTTGTAGTAAGTCTTTCCTCTCTGCCCCTCTGCCCCTCTGCCCCTCCGCACCTCTGCCTCTTTTACCCAATGCCCTATGCCTCATACCCTATGCCCATTTACCGTTGCTCAATGGGGGTATAAGTAACTTCGTGCAGACCGTTGTAAACCTGGGTAGGACGGAAAATCCGATTTTCTGCTAGTTGTTCTTTCCAATGGGCTAGCCAACCGGCAACGCGAGCGATCGCAAATATTGGCGTAAACAAGTCTGTGGGAATTCCCATCTTTCTATACACCAAACCTGAGTAAAAGTCAATATTTGGATAAATTCCTTTGCTACCGAGTTTTTCTCCTACCACTTGTTCCATTTCTAGGGCAATATCATAGAATTTATCATGCCCAAACTTTTCAAAGAGCTGTTCTGCTAGTCCTTGTAAAATTATGGCTCGTGGGTCTTTTACTTTATACACACGATGTCCAAAGCCCATAATCTTAGATTTAGTTTGCAGACAATGCTCTATGTAGGGACGGACATTTTCCACAGAGCCAATTTTTTCCAACATCTGAATTACTTCTTCATTGGCTCCACCATGTAGAGGCCCGCCCAAAGTTCCCACAGCACTAGCAACCACAGCGTAAGGATCGGTCAAGGTGGAAGCTGTCACCCTAGCACTGAAGGTAGAAGCATTCATTGTATGCTCGACTTGAAGTATCAAGCAGATATCAAAAATCCGCGCCATCAGAGGATCGGGTTCTTGCTCATTGAGCATGTATAAAAAGTTAGCGGAATAGTCTAAATCATCACGGGGACGCACGGGATCGTTGCCTTTTCGCATCAGTTGGAACGCCGCCACCATCGTCGGAATAGTTGCTATTAGCCGCACTACTGAATCTCGAATATAGGCAGGATTATGTAAATCCCGGAGCGAATAAAACAAACCTAAAGCCGCAGCAGAGGCTTGCAAGGCATCCATTGGGTGGCCGCTTTCTGGAAAGCATTTCATCATGTCCCGAATGCGGTATTTTATCCGTCGGTGGTAACGAACTTCATGCTCAAATGTTTCCAGTTCTTCTTTGCTTGGCAGTTTACCCCAGATTAAGAGATAAGCAGTTTCTAGGAATGTACTTTTTTCTGCTAATTCCTCAATCCTAATGCCACGATATTCTAGTATTCCCTTTTGCCCATCAACATAGCTGATACTTGATTGAGCGGCGGGAATGCCTTCTAGACCAGGCTTGTATTCGCACACCATCATGGCAACACCATTTGCTTTTTGAAATATCTGATCGAGCTAACTTACCAGAAATTTATTGTCGCCATAACAGTAGCCGTTCTAACAACAATCGAAAATGTTGAAAAACTGTTACAGCAGGTACTTGGGTGGTGTCAACCAAAACATCTGACTACGACCCAGAGGAGAACCTGTTTCTGGTAGTTTTATCCCAATCATACCTGCTTTTTTCAAGACTAAACTTTCTTTGACTTCTCCCCACAGGAGAATTTCTGCCCAATTGGTTAAATCAGGTTCGTGTCCAACCAGCGCCAGTTGGGTATTTTGAGAATAATTTCTTGGTTCTAACCAGTCTTTTAGCCAACTAGAAATTTGACCATCGTGGGCGAGGTGGCTAGATTCCTCTAACTGGGAGCTTAGTTTTTCTGCTATTAGGATTTCAGCCGTTTGGCGGGCCCGTACTAAGGGACTGGTGAGAATTAAATCAAAGTTTAAACCTAATTTAACAAGTTTCTGGGCAACTTTCTCAGTTTTTTGCCTTCCTTCTTTGGTGAGGCTGCGCTCCTCATCCTTGATGCCTAATCCCTTGTCTTCGGCGATGCCATGACGAATTAAGTATAGTTCCATACTTTGTATTATGAGCGATCGTTAGGCTGCTCTCATGAAATGTTAGAACACTATCCACCACTTAGCAATCTGTCATACTCTGGATGCGATCCAATCCAAAACCATACAAAATTATCATCTTCTTTTACAGCAAGCGCCCGATAATATATACCAATAGGCACTGACCAAAACTGACCGACTTTTTTGAAATGCAATGATGGATATTTGGGATCTTCCCGAAGAAACTCGTAACATCGATCGGCAAGCTCTTGAATATCAATTGGTAACTGGCGATAGTAATACCAAAAATCTGGGGTTGCTCGATGTTTCACAGATCGGTACAACGCCCTTTTCGGAGATGTTTGAGTGCTTTCTCTGCCAATACATCTAACCGACCAGCAGCCACATCTTCTTCAATCTGTTTATCCCAGGATGCTGCATCGAATTCCGCAAACCAGGCACGAAAAGCAGCTAGATCCTGTGATGAAAGTTGTGTCTGCTCTACCCAAGCATAAAAATCTTGCTCATACAGAGTTTGTAAGATTTGGAGTTTTATAGACTTCATGGCGCTCCTTCTTCACAAATAAATAGGTAGGCGCAAGTTAACTTTGATTTAGTTCAGCATTCTTCATAAAACCCAAATTCCCGACTTTTATCAAAAATCGGGAAGGGATGCTATCTGAACAAACACTTTGACTGCTGCATTAGTTAGGAGTTCTTTGCGTCTCCTTGATATCTCTCTACTCCGACTGAATGGGATTGTCTCTAGGATTAACTAACCTCAGCAGTTTTTGCTTAATTTGAGCGTCGAATACTTCCCATTTCATTTTCGCATAAGCGGAATTTTCGTTGCTGCCAGATAAGAAGCCCATCGGAATTTCAAAGCCGCCTGCGCTTGTTCTTCCACCGCCGAAAAAGCGCCCTGCACTATCTTGTCCAAAGGCTTCTTTGATAAATTCATCGGGGTCAAGCGTGAGTTTGCTGGTTCTCAAGGAGCCGATGACTATTTCCAGTTCTTCGTCTTCATCGTGAACAATGCCGTAAACTACAGCGGTATGGACGTTTTCTTCGGTGACGAGAAAATCAGCCGCTTGGGGGATGGCATCACGGTCTTCGTAGCGTAAATAACCAACACCAGCAATGGAAAAGTTATTTTGGACGATGCGATTTTTTAGCGATCGCTCGATCACATCCATTACCCGCTTGGAACGGTTGGCTTGTAAAATGGCATTCAGCAGTTGGGCGTCATAAAATCGGCTTAAATACGCCGCTGCCATAAAATCTTCTTCTTGCGCTTGCATAAGCCGATTTGTATCCGATCGCAAGCCATGCATCAAGGCAGTAGCGCATTTGACGTGTTGATTTATGCTGCTATCTAATGCTAATAATCCTGTTTGGAGGTATTGAGTAAAAATGGTTGCCGTCGCTCTTACATAAGGACGGATATCCTCAAACTCTGAGTGCAGATCGCCTTGGATACTGTGATGGTCGATGAGTACCACTAGGGGAATTCCAGCCTGCTGCACCGCTGACAGGAGTTGCGAAGTGGTTCCCTGGTTGTCAATTAATACAAAACCTTGATAAGATGACAAATCTTTTGTTTTCAAGGTTTGCGTTGTCCAGCGTTGGATAGGTAAATTAGTCAGCCTTACCAAGGCAATATTTTCTTGATGGCTCAATGCGCCAGCATAAATGATTTCACATTTGATATCATATTGCTGGGCAATTAACTGATAAGCCCAGGCACAGGAAAGGGCATCAGGGTCAGGAAAATCTTGTAAAATTACGAGTTGGCGATCGTGTCGGTGTGCCAAAAGGGTTCTTTGCAGTTCTTCTGACTTTTGTTGTGCCAGAGAGTTACCACGGTTACTGAGATATATAGCCCCATCACCTACCGATGGCGGTAATGATGGACTCTTAAATGCAACTTCCACTGGCGCTTTCTCGATTTCAGGTTCCTCTGGGTTTGGCTCTGTGGTCAATGACAAACTCTCAAACTGAGTAACGGGAGAATTAAAGTACATAGGGAACTTTTTTAAAGTGTGAGGCTCCTTTAATTCAGAAATACTACGAGCAGCAATTCCCTGAATTTAGCCACATTAATTACGATCTTCGCAAAAATCTCCAGACATTGCACTATACATCTAAGTATATTTCTTGTCAGTAACAGCGCTCAACAATCAACTAACTTCCCCTAAAGGGCATACAGTAAGGAAGTTTAGGATATCGGCCTGTATCTGGCAGCATAAATATGTTTTAGGAGTTTTGTTCTCTTTCGTAAATTCAATCAGGGAGATTTTTATCTAACTTAGGGTATACTTCCTATCTTATACTTTAGAATTAGTCCTTGATTTTGAAATATTCTTATGCTTAATATTCTCATTATTGTGACTATTGAGCAATTAACAATTATTTTTGATGAACAACGTCTGTTTTGTATCCCCTTTGAAAATTCTGAAAATTTAGAGTCAAGTCCAATGAAAAAGGGCAAAAGACAGGGGGAGTAAAGAGCAAAAGGGAAACTTTATATACATACAACAAATTTAAAAGCTTGATAGTTGACGCAATCGCCTTCGTTGCAAGCCATATAGCCACCAATTTTTAACACTCCATCACTAAAGTTATTGGCTATTTCCCAAAGAAAGAGGGTATTTCTGCTTTCTCCTTTGCTCCTCTGAATTTTTGGCTCAAAGACCTATAACATACTTTTGCCACTCTGTATGCAGTCCACTCTTAAGATGTTTGCTGACCTCGAAATAGAGACTGCTATAAGGTTGGCGCGGGGGATGACGCAAAGGCATGTGAGCTTCGTGGGGAGTCCGACTGCCTTTTTTGACATTGCAACGGACACAAGCGGTAACAATATTCTCCCAAGTATCGCCTCCGCCGCGCGATCGCGGGATTACATGGTCTAGTGTCAATTCATCCCCTGTGTAACCACAGTATTGACAGGCATGACCATCACGGTGCAATATATTTCGGCGAGTTAGAGGGATTTCTTTATAAGGAACGCGTACATAATGACGCAACCGGATCACGGTCGGCAACGGGAAATCCGTGTACAGAAATTTACCGTTGTGTTCCACGCGTTCTGCTTTGCCCTTGATTAAAAGAACTACAGCACGACGCCAACTCGTTATATTGAGAGGTTCGTAAGAGGCGTTTAAGACTAAAACCTTCCCCATTATTTGCGCTCAGGGTATGAGTTTTACAATATATTAACACAAATACACCCTGCTAGGGAGATGAGAAAAAATTATACTTTCGGAAGAATTCGAAAATTGAGTTAGGGGTGAGGAGTGAGGAGTTAGGAATTTAGAGGTAATATTTGTAACTTTATAACAATAATTACGTAGGTTGACACAATCGCGCAGCGTCTTGTAGAGAAGAACGGAGTGAAAAGTTAAGCCGTAAGATTTACTTCTAACTCATAACTCATAATTCATAACTCTTAACTTTTACTTTAGCGCTGTAACATCTTGTATCAATTCCAATCTGAAGGTTAAACTTCCTATTTAATCTGATCTCGCTTTTAGGAGCGTGTATAGATAGATAATTTGCAAGTTTAGCCGTGGCGGGATAGGAGTCAGTACAAATGTTAAGTCGCAAACAAATCCCTGGTGTAGTTCCTAATCAGCAGTGCGATACCTACGCGTGGTTTTCGCAACGAGCTTGGGTAGAAATTGATTTAGAGGCGTTGTCGTACAATGTAAAGCAACTGGTGCAGTTTTTATCGCCGCGTACCCAATTAATGGCAGTAGTAAAAGCTGATGCTTATGGACACGGAGCAGTAACAGTCGCCCAAATTGCCATCCAATCGGGAGCTAGTTGCCTGGGAGTGGCTACAGTTCCAGAAGCTATTCAATTGCGAGAAGCTGGGATTCAAGCGCCCATTTTGATTTTAGGGGCAACTCATACGCTAGAGCAGATTCATGCGATCGCCCAATGGAAACTTCAGCCTACACTCTGTAGCCCTAAACAAGCTTTAGTATTTTCTGATACCTTAGAATCGATGAATCATGATTCTCCAGTGCCCGTACACATTAAATTAGACACGGGAATGTCTAGGTTGGGGACTGATTGGCGGCAAGCTGGCGAATTTGTGCAATTAGTGCAGCGATTACCGCGTCTTGACATTGCCAGTATTTATTCTCATTTAGCGACAGCAGACGATCCTGATACCACGGCAATGGAAGAACAGCATAAACGATTTGAGGATGCGATCGCTCAAATCAAAGCAATGGGAATTGAAGTACCTTGCCTGCACTTGGCAAACTCAGCCGCCGCACTCACAAATTCAGCATTGCACTACGATATGGTGCGTGTAGGTTTAGCTGTTTACGGACTTTATCCAGCAACCCATTTACAAAATGCGATCGATCTCAAGCCTGTTTTACAACTTAAGGCAAGAGTTACTCAAGTTAAAACAATTGCCGCAGGAACCGCTGTTAGCTACGGGCATAAATTTATTGCCCCACGCGAACTTCGCCTCGCTGTTGTGGGAATTGGCTATGCTGACGGCGTTCCTCGCAGTCTTTCCAACAAAATGCAGGTATTAATTCGCGGTCAGCGCGTGTCGCAAATTGGGACAATTACAATGGATCAGTTAATGCTGGATGTGAGTGCCATACCCAATATCCAAGAAGGAGAAGTAGTCACCTTATTAGGAGAACAGGGAAAAGAACAAATTTCAGCGGACGACTGGGCAAAACAATTAAACACTATTTCTTGGGAAATTCTCTGTGGATTCAAGCATCGTCTGCCTCGTGTTGCAGTCATGTAATTGGGTATGGGGCATGGGGCATTGGGTATTGTTATTCTTTTCCTGCTTCCCCAGTCCCCATTCCCTATTCCCAAAAATAATTTCTTATGGTATGATAATAAACTGATGCGGATGTGGCGAAATTGGCAGACGCGCTAGATTTAGGTTCTAGTTCCGAAAGGAGTGAAGGTTCAAGTCCTTTCATCCGCACTTTTGATAAATTAAATTGCCTTATCTAGGTTGGTAGTTATACTTGAGTTAAAAGTTCAAGAATAGTTACCAGCCTATTTAAATATTGCTTATACCAATTTAATGTGAAGCTGCACTAAATGAATAACTCCCTATTCTTGGTGCTCTTGGCGTACTTGGCGGTTCGTTTAATAAGGATATTTGAAAATTTGTTTGTGGTAGAATGTGCCTGTGAACAAGATAGGGAAAGACTTTTAACTTAATAAGTCTGTTCTCCAAATAATAGTAAATGTGTAAAAGTGGATAAGTCCTAATGGATTTAATAACCTACAATTTTCGTAGGTAGGATGTGTTCGAGACATAATGTACCATTCCGAGAACTTTCAGTACCTACTCTCGGCAGTAAAACACTCTGCAAAAAATAAGTTTTGCAGAGTGTTTCATCTAAGTTCTTAAATACAAATAACAAAAAATACATTATTGCTTTCAATAAATAAGTATTGTTACTGTGGTCAATTTGAAGTTACTCGATGCAAAGTGGCTTCATTCAGTCCTTACTTGTTTAAAAAATAAATTTTAATTAAGTGTAAATACAGAAGTTCAAAGATATTACCATCAATAAAATCAGTATTATTTCTGTGGTCAGATTGGGCTTACTCAATGGAAAGTGGCTTCATCTAGTCTTGACATTTTTATGTCTTATTTCTCGAAAGATGTTGATAAATCTCAGTAACACTAAGTAGATTAATCGCAATTTACGAATTTACTAAGATTTTCTCATCTGAAAATAACGCTACTCTCGTTGAGTTTCACCACAAACCTAGATGTAAACAGATGTACTTTAAAATACAAAAGTTTAATTTTTTTACTTGATTTTAATTGTGGAATAACTTTACACGAATTTAGCTTACACCTGTCGAATTTTAGCTGAAGTAAAAGCAAAATGAGCACAACTCCTATAGGTAGCTACAGGTTGTTCCAGAAACTACATCCGCTATCTCTGTTGGCACAATTAACAAGTCGGCGTGCTACGGGTTGCCTAAGCGTATTTACCGGGATAGTTTCTTGGTCAATCTATCTAGAGGACGGTAAACTTACTTATGCCTCCTATTCAGATAAACTATTTGAGCGCCTTGACAGTCACTTACGGCGCTTGAGTCAGCAAATTCCTGCTCTCAACAGCGCCACTCGCGTACAGATGCGGCTGATGTTTGAGACGAAAAATGAACATCAATCAATATCAAATGCGGATTACCAAGCTATTTGTTGGTTAGTAAATCAGGACTATATTACCTCTGTGCAAGCAGGAAGCCTGATAGACGAATTAGCAAAAGAAGTAATGGAATCATTTCTGTGTTTAAAAGAAGGTAGCTATGAATTCAGTCCAGAAAGCTCTTTGGATGAACTACCAAAGTTCTGTCACCTGGATTTACGGTTGCTTGTTGAACACTGTCAAAAGCAATTACGAAATCGGCAAAATATTCAGTCATCAATACCGGCTGGTGCGAATTCCCAAGTTTTTTCTACAACACAATCGTCTCAAGATCAGCCACAGATGCAAATAAAGCTTGGGCAAAAATTGCCAATACCAATCAATTTTGATATTCCTGAGAATCATAAAAATACTCAGCCACCTGTCAGCAAAAAACTATATACAATTGCCTGCATTGATGACAGCCAAACAGTTTTGAATTCTATCAAACACTTTTTGGATGAAAACACATTTTCAGTTGTAACGATCAACGATCCGGTAAAAGCTTTAATGCAAATTCTACGTAGTAAGCCCGATCTGA
The DNA here is from genome assembly GCF_056620565.1 of Nostoc sp. LEGE 12454. Taxonomy (NCBI): domain Bacteria; kingdom Bacillati; phylum Cyanobacteriota; class Cyanophyceae; order Nostocales; family Nostocaceae; genus Nostoc; species Nostoc sp. LEGE 12454. The sequence goes on along the minus strand of NZ_JBWQXL010000009.1, from coordinate 11,209 downwards.
TTTTGCTAGATGTTGAAATGCCAAGTTTAGATGGCTATGAGCTATGTTCATTATTACGTAAACATTCAGCTTTTAAAAATACACCGATCGTGATGGTGACTGGTAGAACAGGATTTATCGACAGGGCAAAGGCTAAAATGGTCAGATCGTCTGGATATTTGACCAAGCCTTTTACACAATCAGAATTGCTAAAAATGGTTTTTAAGCATCTTGGTTGATTGAAATAAGGCAAATAAAAATAACAAAATATGTTTAATTTATTTTTTTAGGAGATTTGATAGTGAGCCTGACTTTGCTTGGCACAATTTTGATTGTAGAAGATTCTCCCAGCGAATTGGAATTAATGAGCCATTATCTGAAAGAGAGTGGTTACAACGTAATTAAAGCAAGTGGTGCAAAAGAGGGTTTAGAAAAAGCTGTGTTGGAAAAACCAGATGCGATCGTTACTGATGTAGTAATGCCAGAAATGAGTGGATTTGAATTGTGTCGTTCTTTAAGAAGAAATCCGATCACTGCAAAAGTGCCGATTGTGGTTTGTAGTTCCAAAAATCAAGAAATTGACCGTTTGTGGGCAATGAGACAAGGTGCAGATGCCTATATAACTAAACCTTACACCCGCGAACATCTCCTACGTACTATTAAATCAGTGGTAATTTGAATCAATGACTAGTACAAACATTACTCTTTCTTCAAAACCAATCCCGAATAATTTAGTAGATGGTTATCTGAAGTTTCAGCTAAATCAACAAACTACTGCTGTTTTATCAATGAGGCATACGCAAGAAGCAATTCTTGTGCCTGTTGAATCTATTACGTCAATACCGAATATGCCATCCTGCATATTAGGATTAATGAATTGGCGGAGTCGGATAATTTGGGTAGTTGATTTACCAAGAATGCTCAATTTAGAATCCCTAGATTATCGACTGCGACAATACAATGTGATCGTTATTCAAGTGGAATCATTGGTGTTGGGATTAGTTGTACAAGAAATAAAAGGTACAACCAAGTTCATAGTTGATGATATTCATTCTCCTATAGGACAAGTGACATCCAGTTTAGTTCCTTATTTATGTGGGTGCGTTGTGCAACAGGAAGAAATATTACTAGTATTAGATGCACAGGCGATTGTGCAATCTTCTATTCTCCGCAGTGATTAGGGTTTACTACTAAAAAGCTGTTTTTAGTGTTCTTATTCACATATTTAGGAGAACTACTTTTATGTTTAATAAAACCAACACGAATCAAGGTAATAGTGCTCAAAATAGAGCATCACTGATTTCATCTCAAAAAGCTATTGGAACTGTAGTAAAGCTACCAAATAAGCTGACTAATAAAAGTGTGAATAATTCTTCTTTGAATCAGGGTATTGCCTATTTTACAAGGCTGGGATTGGTTAAGAAAGCGACTATTTTAGCGATCGCAATCGGTACAATACCAGTTTTGGGCATCGGTGCGATCGCTTTTGGTTTTGCCAACAAATCCATTACTAAGCAAATTACCCAATCTCAACAAGCCGAAGCCACTGGCTTGAGCGATAAAGTTAACCGCTTCATGCTGGGACGCTACGGTGATATTCAAGTAATATCAAACTTGCTATTTTTGACAAATTCTCAAGCTAGTATTAGTACTCAAGAAAAACAAGCAGTTTTAGATCGGGTTGTCGAAGCCTACAAAGCTTATGACAGTATTGCTGTTTTCGATCGCCAAGGTAACTTGATTGTCCAGTCTACAGGCGAACCCCTGGAAAATCAAAAAGACCGTACCTTTTTTCAAGACGCTTTACAAAAAGATACTCCTGTCATCAGCAAACCGGAAGCAGCAAATACAGGTGTTGTGAGTATTTATCTAGCCGCACCTGTGAAAGAGACAAGAACGGGTCAAACTATTGGCGTGGTACAAGCACGTATGCCCGTAAAATCTTTAGAGGAAGTTACCAAAAACTACGCAGCTAACGGACAACAATACCATTTGCTTGATGGTTCAGGAACAGTTTTCTTGAGTCCCCAAAAGGAATTATTGGGGAAAGAGGCCAAGGGAGAGTATTCTAATTTACCTAAACTGCTAGCAGCTAGAAAGGTAAATAGTTTTATAGAAGTTCCGAAAACTCACAAAAAACAAGAACTAGTTAGCTATGTACCAGCTAGTACGATAGATGGCTTACCTGATTTAAACTGGCAGGTACTTTTAGCTACAGATACAGCAACTGTATTTGAGCCGCAAAGACAATTGTTGTGGATTATAGCCATCGGTACAGCACTGACAGCATTGATTGTAGGTGCGATCGCATCTCGGTTAGCTAAACTGACTACACTACCAATTCTCAATGCAACTGCGGCATTAGCAAAGTTAGGTCAAGGTAAATTTAATACCCGTCTGGAAATTGAAAGAGAAGACGAATTAGGGGTATTGAGTGCAAATATCAACCTAATGGCTGAACAATTGCAGGTCTTAGTTAAAGAACAGCAACAGGAACTAGACGTTGAAGGGACAAAATTACTAGCAGATATTACCCTACGGATTCGGAAAATGCTCAAAACTGAAGATATCTATCACGCCACAGTCAAAGAAGTTCAGCGAATCCTCAAAACAGACCGGGTAATTATTTATAGTCTGAATCCAGGTACTTTGACAGGCGTTGTAGCTGCGGAATCGGGAACTGGTAATTGGCCGGAAATGTTGGGAGTGCAAATTGACGACCCTTATTTTCGAGAACATTATCTAGAAAGCGATCGCGATCGAGGGGTGCAAGCGGTTGCCAATATTCATCAAGACCAAAGCCTGAAAAATGCCGACAGTTACATCCAACTGTTGGAAAAATTTGCTGTCAAAGGTCATTTAATCGTACCGATTCTTGCCCAAGAAAAACTTTTAGGCTTATTAATTGCTCATCATTGCGAAACTCCTCGTGTTTGGCAACAGCCGGAAATTGACTTGTTTCAACAGATAGCAACTCAAGTCGGCTATGCCTTAGAACAAGCCAAGTTATTAGAAGAGATAGAAAAAGTCAGAAATGTAACTATAAGTGGATCAGACGAAACACTGCAACAACAACTTTTACAACTACTCAACGACGTAGAAGGTGCAGCCAGAGGCGATTTGACAGTGCGTGCAGACGTAACTGCTGGGGAAATTGGTACTGTTGCCGACTTCTTCAACTCCATTGTGGAAAGCCTCCGGGATATTGTTACCCAAGTTAAACAAGCTGCCATCCATGTAAATAGTGCCATTGGCTCAAACGAAGGAGCCATCCGCCACCTAGCAGAAGAAGCGCTAACCCAAGCTTCCGAAATCAACCGCACCCTTGATGCTGTTGACCAAATGACCCAATCCATGAAAGCCGTAGCCGAAAGTGCCGAAAAAGCTGCCTTCATTGCTAACCATGCTGCTCACACTGCTACCAATAGCGGACACGCGATGGATTTGACAGTACAAAATATCCTCTCTTTGCGGGAAACAGTGGGTGAAACTGCCAAGAAAGTGAAACGTTTGGGAGAGTCTTCGCAACAAATTTCTCGCGTGGTTTCCTTGATTAACCAAATCGCGATTCAAACCAACTTGCTTGCCATTAACGCCGGCATCGAAGCAGCACGTGCGGGTGAAGAAGGTCAAGGTTTTGCTGTTGTTGCTGAAGAAGTCGGCGAATTAGCAGTTAGGAGTGCCGCAGCAACCCAAGAAATTGAACAAATTGTTGAAAATATCCAACGAGAAACCAGTGAAGTGGTGCAAGCAATGGAAATAGGCACTACCCAAGTCGTAGAAGGTACTCGAATTGTGGAGGAAGCTAAACAAAGTCTGAGTGAAATTTTAGATGTATCTTCTCAAATTGACTCCTTAGTGCAGTCGATTTCTACCGCGACTGCATCTCAGGTTGAAACATCCCAAAGTGTTAGCCAATTGATGAAAGATATCGCTGCTATATCACAACGTAGCAGCGATTCTTCTCGCCAAGTTTCTGAATCTCTGCAACAAACTGTGGATATTTCCCAGCAGTTGCAAGAGACTGTCGAGGCTTTCAAAGTTAGTTAAGTTGGTCATTTGTCATTTGTCCTTTGTCCTTTGCAATTTGCTAGTGATGAATGACGAATGACTTTTGTTATTTGTCTGTTGTCATTTGTCCTTTGTCCTTTTACTAATGACCAATGACCAATGACTAATGACTAATGACCAATGACCAATGACCAATGACTAAGGACAAAAACCATGCTACAAGACAAAGAATTAGAAATCCAGATGCAGTTTCTGGAAGAAGCAACAGATTACTTAAATACCTTAGAAGGGGTATTGCTAGAAATCGATACTAGTAACCGCATCGATTTGGATAAAATTAATGCTGCACTCCGGGCCACTCATTCTATTAAAGGTGGTGCGGGAATGATGGGATTTAAATCGCTAAGTGATTTATCTCACCGTCTGGAAGATTCCTTTAAAGTTTTAAAAACTAAAAAAAATTCTTTAGAAATTGATACTCAGTTGCAAAGTTTATTGCTATCTGGAGTTGACTGGCTGCGTCAAATTGTAGAATTGCTTGCAGAAGGGAATGTTGTCGAAGATCAGTGGTTAGCAACTTTTTGTTATCCCATCTTCGATGAGTTGCACGATCGCTTGGGCGACCCCACCCCAGAAGATGCCTCAACTATGCTATCCCCAGAGGACGGGCAAGACGTTATCCCTTTGCTATTTGCTACAGAAGTAGAAGAGTGTTTGCAGCGTCTAGAATCTATATTGGCAGATAGCGAACAAGCCGGATTGCATGAAGAAATTGCAATCCTGGCAGCTGAATTAGGTGGTTTGGGAGAAATGCTCCAGTTGCAAGCTTTTAGCAAGCTTTGTGCGTCGGTAACGCAGCATTTGGAAACTGTTAGTAGCGATCGCATCCCCGAAATTGCCCAGTTAGCATTGCAAGCATGGCGGCGATCGCAAGCTTTGGTGCTGACAAATCAGCTAGATAGCTTACCTACAGCTATTGACTTGAGTAGTTTGCAATCCCAGCCGCTATTACCAGCACAAGTAATACCACAGCTTCTCCCTACAGATGTCGTAGACACAGAAGTAGCGTCAACAGCGGTTTGGCAAGCAGAGATAACTCCAGAAACTTGGGTGAAAGATGAAGCAATCGCAGCAAATTTTACATTTGTAGATGCAGAATTTGCTGAGGATGTAAATGCTGTCAATGTCACCGAGCACAATACAATATTTGCTAAAGAAGAAAATCCTCCAGATGGCAAAATTAGCGAAGGTAAAGGAGAGCCAGTTGCCGTTGCTAAAGAACGAGAAATTCATGAAAATAGCGTCCGAGTTCCTAGCAAACAGCTAGAGCAAATTAATGATTTATTTGGCGAACTGATTGTTCAGCGAAATGGCTTAAACTCACAATTAGAAAAATTACGCAAACTCGTTCGGAACCTCAACCAGCGAGTCCAAGTTCTCGACCGCGAAAACCAGGAATTACGCATAGTCTCCGATAAAATTTCCACTCAAGCTACCATGTTTAATGGGGCGCATCTACAAGCTGAAAATGGCCACCAAGTACAAGGTATAAACACAGAATTTGATGCCTTAGAAATGGATCGCTATAACGAATTAAACCTGCGATCGCAGGAAGTTATGGAAACCATTGTTCAGGTACAAGAAGTCACAACAGATGTGCAACTCAGTGTAGATGATACAGACCATATTGCTCGTAAACTCAACAAAACATCAAAACAGTTACAAACCAAGCTAAATCACATCCGAATGCGACCGCTGTCTGATTTAATCGAACGTTTTCCGAGAGCTTTACGCGATTTAAATGTCGAGTATGGCAAAAATGTTCAGTTAAAAATTGAAGGTGGCAACACTTTAATTGAACGCAGCATTTTAGAAGCTTTAAACGAACCTTTAATGCACTTATTAAGGAACGCTTTCGATCATGGAATCGAAGACTCTGCCACGCGTCGCCTTTTAGGAAAACCAGAACAAGGATTAATTGAAATTACAGCTACTCACCGCAGTAATCGCACTATCATTACTATCCGTGATGATGGTTGGGGCATTTCTCTGGAGAAAATTCGCACCCGCGCCCTAACTATGGGATTGGATGCTTCTTTACTCGCTAATGCTAGTGATGAAGAACTACTATCACTAATTTTTGAACCAGGTTTTACCACCTCCGAGCAAGTCACAGCATTATCTGGCCGCGGTGTTGGTATGGATGTGGTTCGCAACAACCTGAAACTAATTCGAGGAGATGTGAAAGTTGATACGGAACCAGGAGTTGGTACTACCTTCACCTTATCAGTACCGTTTACACTTTCCGTTGCGCGAGTTTTGCTGGTAGAAATCAACAAAATTCTATTAGCATTTCCCACAGATGTCATTTCAGAAATATCTTTACTCCAAGACGAGCGAGTTTTTGAAATGGCTGGTAGCGAAGTTTTAAATTGGCAAGGAACCATGCTGCCACTGATTCGCTTAACTCGTTATTTAGAGTTTAATTGCCTACGCTACGATAGCGCAGAGTTGGAAATTCCGGCAGCTATTAGTACTAACAGTGTGTTAGTAGTCAAAGGTAATAATCAGCCAGTCGCCATCCAAATAGATCGTTGCTGGGGCGAACAAGAAGTTGCGATTCGCCAAGTTGAAGGAAATATACCTTTACCTGAAGGCTTCAGCAACTGTACAATTCTCGGTGATGGTCGAGTAGTGCCATTAGTTAATGTCAATGAGTTGCTGTATTGGATTGCTACAAATCAACGTACTCCCAGAGGCACTCAATTACCATCAGCAAGGTTAAAAACACCATTCCTGATATTTGATGAAGAGAAAATATCAGCAGCATCTATTAAGCAGAAAGGCACAATTTTAATCGTAGATGATTCGATTAATGTACGCCGCTTTTTAGCTCTGACTCTTGAAAAAGGAGGGTATCAAGTAGAGCAAGCTAAAGATGGTCAAGATGCCTTAGAAAAACTCCACAGTGGATTAAAAGTGGAGGCAGTAATTTGCGATATTGAAATGCCTCGCCTTGATGGTTATGGCTTTTTAGGTAAGGTAAATTCAGACGTGGATACAAAAAATATTCCAGTGGCAATGCTGACTTCTCGTAGCAGCAATAAACATCGGCAACTAGCTATGCAATTGGGGGCGCGGGCTTACTTTTCTAAACCTTATAACGAGCAAGAGTTATTGCAAACGCTGGAGGAAATAATTCATTCGGTTGCAGAACAGGCAGCTTCTAATTAAAAATTGTTAATTCATAATTAGGTTTTAGATATTTTCTTAAGTGCGTTATGCCAAAGGCTAATGCACTATTTGTTTGACCTTTTGGTGCCTTGGCGACTGAAAGTCACGGCTACACAGACTTGTGTTGAGCGGAGTTGAAATACAAAACCCGCGCATGTGGGTTAAAAGACTGAGTTATATAAGTCATAATCGCCTAGCTTTTGCGTCATACTATTTGTGTCAATTGAAATAATTTTTACATAAACTCAATTTGTAGTGAATTTATGGTAACTGTAACACTGACAGCTGTTGCTACTGCGATCGCAACTACACTTTAGACTAAAGCAGAGGACAAAAACACAGAAGTTGTCGTTATAAATAAAGTTGTTATCTTTACCAAGCTTGTCTTTTCGTTACCAACACAACTTGTTTCGTTACGAATGCTTATCCGTTAGTAACGATAACTTATGCGATCGTTACTAACACAACTTGTTTTGTTACAAATGCTTATCTGTTGGTAACAAAACAAGTTGTGTCGTTACCAATACAACCTGTTTCGTTACCAAAGCTTATCTATTTGTGCAAACACTTATGCGATTATTACTACAGCTTAAGCAAAACTTATCAATAAAAATTCTAACCAAAGCTTAGAGCCATTTTCAAGTAAGCAGTAACATCAAAAAGAATAGACTCGCTCCCTAAAATCCAAAGATAGAAAATGCTAAGATTCCAATCAGATATAGCATTTCCGAGATTTTTTTTATTTTGAAAAATTAATCCAAGGAGTTTTAGGTGATAAAAAATAATAAAAAAAAGGCTATAGCTCAAGCTATTTCTACAGTCGTTGCTCTAGGTTGGGTGATAATGCAAGTGGAATCAGCACAAGCTGCTACCTTGACGGTGAACAATCTCAATGACAATGGCGTTGGCTCGTTGCGCAATACGATCGACATTGCAAGTAACAATGATGTGGTAGAGTTCTTATTGGGCAGTAATCCTAGTACAATTACACTGACAAGTGGGGCACTTGCGCTCGTCGCCAAAAATCTCACTATTAATGGCCCAGGTGCTAACTTACTTACTATCAGTAGCAATAATAACTTACCCGTGTTAGACATTAACGCTGCGAATGTTACATTTTCTGGGCTGGCGATCGCTGGTAATATCAACGCTTACAATTCTAGTAATCTAACGTTTACCAATAGCACCATCAGCGGCGACAATGTGAATATAGATGGTAACTTAACACTTATCAATAGCACTATCAACAGCCAGAATTTGGAGATCAATGGTGGACTAACAGGAATCGATGATAGTAATGTAACGGCTCTCAATAGGATCACCATTGGCGGCAATTTAACTAGTCCTAGCGGCAATTTAACTATCTCTACTGGTAGCCTGTATATTAACGGTGGTAACATTATTAATTCAGAAGCAGGAGGCAACATAACTGTTACAGCCGAGAGCCTTGTCATCACAGGTGGTAGTCAGGTAAGGATTCCTAATAGCACTAGCGGCAATTCTGGACAAATCAGCGATGGTTTAGGAGGTAACATCAGTCTCAATGTCGGCGATCTTCTTTTATTGAGACGACCAGTACCTGAACCAAGCGCGATCGCTGCTGGTAATATTAATTCAGGATCAGCAGGCAACATAACTATCAACTCTGGTACTTTGATATTGAACCCTGGTGCTATTATATCGAAACCAGTACCCGAACCAAGTGCGATCGCTGGTACTATACTTGCTGGTAGTCTGGCTTGGCTGGTGAAGAGAAAGCAAGCAGCATTTCGCAAGGCAAAGCTATAATCACATATTCAAATAAATTCGTAAATAAAATAGTTTAGATACTTAGCCCGTTTGTACGGACTAAGTATTTTATGGGCAATTAGTCGGACATAATATCAATTACCTGAAACTAAAATAATTCCAGGAACCTTTATTAAGCCTCAACTTTTACACCCTTCCAGAAGGCAACATAACCTTCAATATTCTTAGCCTTCTCCTTAGCGGTGGGATAATACCAAGCAGCATCTTTATTGGTTTGCCCATCAACTTCGATACTGTAGTAACTGGCAACACCTTTCCAAGGACAAGTAGTGTGGGTGTTACTTTCAGTAAAATACTGCTTGTTAATGGCGTCAACAGGGAAATAATGGTTGCCCTCTACAACTACGGTATTATCACTCTCGGCTAAAGTAGCTCCATTCCAAATTGCTTTCGGCATAAATGACTTTGTAAATAAACGATACATATAACATTTTTACACTATCAGCTTATTTGTAGTGAATTTCTGCTGTGACGCTGACAAAGTAGTTCAGAAGTCACGAATAGGCAATGATTTACAGGATTTTCCTCTAGAAATTAATTGCAATCACTTTTATTTATCAAATTGAAAATTAAAAACATTTGCTTACAGCATCACGATTTTCTAACATATTGGTATGGAAAGTTTATTAGCAAAAACAAAGTTATATCTCGGTTTGCCTACGGCAAGCTCCGCGAACGTGAAAGCAAACTACGCGCAGCGTCTCGTAGAGAAGTGCGAACTAAGCTAACGCATATTCTAGACATACTTCTCAGCTAAGGATTTTATTTAGCATATCTTTGGCTCTTTTCAGTTATCACTAAAACTTCTTTTAATGTTCAACTTCTCCAAATTGGATGAATTTGAATAATTCGTTTGGGTAATTAACAAAATAACCCATGACATGAACCAATTATAAAAGGTTGAGATTAATCAGACAGTGGACTTTATTACTAGAGAAGACTGATTGCAATTACACTTTGTTTCAATTGAGGATAACTCTATGAAATTCACAAACTCGCTAAATTCTGCACATATTATTGCTTGGATTAACTCTATGCCTAAAATTACTTGCTTTCATCAAGCCAAGAATCACAATAGCCCATCAATAAACACAGCCGTCAACTCTGAAACTTCTTCTAGCTATTCCACAAATGTCAATTATCTCAAATCTTTTGATACTGCTTCTATTGCCTATTACATGATGGGTTTTGGTGATTTTAAATGAGCTATAGCAGTCCTAAATCATTTGTGAAAATTATATATCTCTTTCTTTTTTCTTCCCTTTGCGCCCTTGGCGTTCTTGGCGGTTCGTTTCCTTATCTATATTTTTCACGACTCATTTAGGATTGCTATAAGTTACTTTTGTGCTTTTGAGTTGTAGCTTAGATCCTTTTATTAATTACAGTTTTGTTTTCAAAATACTACAGCTTTAAATATTAATACTTCTCTTAGAAGATAGCTTTTTAAACTTGTTAGGGAATTATTTTACTTAAATACGTGAGTAATAAATCAACAAATATGATGACCTAATCATCAGAGCTTGAAATCCCTAAAAAAGAAAACTTTTTAATTGAGAACACTAATTAATCTCTACTAAGGATAAAATCATGAAATTCACAACTTTGCTCAATTCTGCACTTATTATTACTTCCATTGCTTTTATACCTGGAATTGCTGGCGCTCAAACAGTTAATACTAACAATGGCGGTGGACAAATAAATACAGATGCCAACTCTAATACTTTACGTAAAAATCCTACAAATGCCAAATATCTGCAACCCTTTAATATTGCCTTTCTCGCTTATCAAGGTTATTTAAGAGAGCAGGGTATTCCCAGTGGGGGCACTTTGTTATTCAGATACCAAACCGGATACTTGACTGCAAAAGATGTGGTTAAGGCTGCTATCAAGGCTAATAAGTTACCAGGGGAAGTTTTGAACGATCGAGGTTATGTCAACGCAGTCGAGTTACAGATGAAATCATTTGGCGATACTGGTAGAGTCGATGGCGGGTATTATCCCGCGCACCTCTCAATTAAATCTGGGCGTGCAAGTTTCCCCGCACCCAGTTTCCGATGTTCCTACTTTGCGGTTTTGCTCATGTGCAGGTAATCATGGCAGCTTTCGTGAATTGCCATTAGATTCTCTTTCTTCCAGTTGGCATGATTCCCATCTTTGTGATGTAGGTGAATACATT